>NZ_SJUT01000019.1:0-1685 GCF_004336795.1 Exiguobacterium sp. SH4S7 | reverse complement strand
TGATATGCTCCCCAATAGGTAGACAGATGAAATAACAAATCTGTTTATCTATTGGGGAGTGTTTTTTTATGGCGAGAAGTCGGCATTCGATTGAACAAAAACTGAGTGCACTACGTATGCTGGAAGAAGGAACATGCACCTGGAAGGAAATCGAGGAGGCTCATGACGTCTCTATGGATACCCTTCAGTTGTGGAAAGTGAAATTCGATACCGGTGGGATCGATGCGTTGAAGGAGTCGAAGACATGGAAACATTACACCAAGGAACAGAAGATCGCGGCCGTACGTGACTATCTCGATGGGTTCACCAAAATGGAGGTTCTCTCCAAATATCATATTAGTAGTTGGTCGGTTCTATATCGGTGGATCAAGAAGTATACTGGTCATAGCGAGTTAACAGATTCGAGAAAAGGGATGGATCGAGCTATGGCCAAAGGGAGAAAGACAACATTCGAGGAACGCATGGAGATCGTCAGGTATTGCCTGGACAACGGACGGAACTATCAACGGACGGCCGAGATATTCGCCGTGTCGTACCAGCAGGTCTATGGCTGGACGAAAAAATATGACGCCGACGGCGTGCACGGGCTCGAGGACCGGCGCGGACGGACAAAGCAAGAAGAGGAACTGACCAACGAGGAGAAGCTTGAACGTCGCATCCAACAGATCGAGCGGGAGAACGAGCGCCTTCGGGCCGAGAACCTGTTCCTAAAAAAGTTAGAGGAGATCGAGAGGAGAGGTTGATCAGCCAGATCCGGCTACAATTGCGTTACACGGCCATCAAGGAAATGTCGATAAGCGACACGTTCCCGGTCGTGCTCTTATGCGAGATCGCGCAGGTCTCACGGGCCGCCTATTATAAATGGTTAAAACGTACCGTCTCGGTACGCGAGGAAGAGAACTTGAGTCTACTGGAGGACATCCGTCTCCTCTACGACCAGGTGAACGGGACCTACGGGTATCGACGGATCACCATGACGGTCAATCGGAGACGACGCCAGCATGGCCTACCGGCATACAACGAGAAGCGGGTCTATCGTCTCATGCGCATCCACGAGATCCGTTCGGTCATCCGCCAGAAGCGAAAACGGTACAAAAAGTCTTCACCGCAGCATGTGGCCGAGAACCTGATGAACCGAGAATTCAGCGCGTCCCGACCGGACGAGAAATGGTGCACCGACGTCACCGAGTTCAAATATGGCGCCGGGAGGAGGGCGTATCTGAGCGCGATCATCGACCTCTATGACGGCTCGATCGTCGCCTATCGCATCGGGAAATCCAACAACAATGGGCTCGTCTTCCAGACGATGATCCCAGCGATCGCGGGGCTCCGTACAGGAGCGGGTCCGATGATCCATAGCGACCGAGGGTTTCAATATACATCGAGAGGGTTCAAACGCATGGTGGAAGACGCAAAACTGACCCACAGCATGTCTCGCGTCGGACGTTGTCTCGACAACGCCCCGATCGAGGGTTTTTGGGGTACCCTGAAAGTCGAGATGTACTACCTGCGTGAGTTCCAGGCCTATAGCGAACTCACGTCGGCCATCGAGGCCTACATATCGTTCTACAACCATGATCGTCTCCAGAAACGACTAAACGGCTTGAGCCCTGTCGAATACAGGGCTCAAGCCGCCTAGGCTGGTTTTCATTATTTACCCTGTCTACTTGACGGGGAGCAGTTCA
>NZ_SJUT01000018.1:0-2998 GCF_004336795.1 Exiguobacterium sp. SH4S7 | reverse complement strand
TTGAAAACTGAAGATTCATCAAGACATCAAACCAAGAAAAATATGCATGGTCCGTTCGGACCGTGTGTCTTAGAAACGCTAGATCAAGGTAGAAAGGGCGTACGGTGGATGCCTTGGCACTAGGAGCCGATGAAGGACGCGACGAACAGCGAAATGCTCTGGGGAGTGGTAAGTGCACTTTGATCCAGAGGTATCCGAATGGGGGAACCCACCGCCGGGAGACTGGCGGGACACCCGTGTGAATACATAGCACGGTGTGAGGCAAACCCGGGGAACTGAAACATCTAAGTACCCGGAGGAAGAGAAAGAAAATTCGATTCCCTGAGTAGCGGCGAGCGAAACGGGAACAGCCCAAACCAGGAAGCATGCTTCCTGGGGTTGTAGGACACTCTATACGGAGTTACAAAGGGATAGGATAGGTGAACGACCTGGAAAGGTCGGCCAGAGAAGGTGACGGCCCTGTAGCTGAAATCTTATCCCCTCCAGAGTGGATCCTGAGTACGGCGGGACACGTGAAACCCCGTCGGAATCCGGGAGGACCATCTCCCAAGGCTAAATACTTCCTAGTGACCGATAGTGAACCAGTACCGTGAGGGAAAGGTGAAAAGCACCCCGGAAGGGGAGTGAAATAGATCCTGAAACCGTATGCCTACAAGTAGTCAGAGCCCGTTAACGGGTGATGGCGTGCCTTTTGTAGAATGAACCGGCGAGTTACGATGGCGGGCAAGGTTAAGCTGATAAGGCGGAGCCGCAGCGAAAGCGAGTCTGAATAGGGCGCATCAGTCCGTCGTCGTAGACCCGAAACCAGGTGATCTACCCATGTCCAGGATGAAGGTCAGGTAACACTGACTGGAGGTCCGAACCCACGCACGTTGAAAAGTGCGGGGATGAGGTGTGGGTAGCGGTGAAATGCCAATCGAACCTGGAGATAGCTGGTTCTCCCCGAAATAGCTTTAGGGCTAGCCTCGAGGTGAAGAGTTCCGGAGGTAGAGCACTGATTGGACTAGGGGCCCCCACAGGGTTACCGAATTCAGTCAAACTCCGAATGCCGGCAACTTGTACTCGGGAGTCAGACTGCGAGTGATAAGATCCGTAGTCGAAAGGGAAACAGCCCAGACCATCAGCTAAGGTCCCAAAGTGTATGTTAAGTGGAAAAGGATGTGGCGTTGCACAGACAACTAGGATGTTGGCTTAGAAGCAGCCACCATTCAAAGAGTGCGTAATAGCTCACTAGTCGAGTGACGCCGCGCCGAAAATTTAACGGGGCTAAACATACCACCGAAGCTATGGATTCCGTAAGGAATGGTAGGGGAGCGTTCCAAGCAGCAGTGAAGCGGTATCGTGAGGAGCCGTGGAGCGCTTGGAAGTGAGAATGCCGGTGTGAGTAGCGAAAAGAGGGGTGAGAATCCCCTCCGTCGAAAGCCCAAGGTTTCCTGAGGAAGGCTCGTCCGCTCAGGGTTAGTCTGGACCTAAGCCGAGGCCGAAAGGCGTAGGCGATGGACAACAGGTTGATATTCCTGTACCGCCGTACCACCGTTTGAACGATGGGGGGACGCAGAAGGATAAGGTAACCGTGCGACTGGAAGTGCACGGACAAGCAGCGAGGCCGTCGGGTTGGCAAATCCGCCCGGCACACAAGGTTGAGCTGTGATGTGGAGCCCGTAGGGCGAAGTACCGGATTTCACGCTGCCAAGAAAAGCCTCTAGTAAGGAGGTCGGCGCCAGTACCGTAAACCGACACAGGTAGGCGAGATGAGAATTCTAAGACGCGCGGGATAACTCTCGTTAAGGAACTCGGCAAAATGGTCCCGTAACTTCGGGAGAAGGGACGCTTATGGCAACATAAGCCGCAGTGAATAGGCCCAAACGACTGTTTAGCAAAAACACAGGTCTCTGCTAAATCGCAAGATGAAGTATAGGGGCTGACGCCTGCCCGGTGCTGGAAGGTTAAGGGGATGTGTCATCGCAAGAGAAGCACTGAACCGAAGCCCCAGTAAACGGCGGCCGTAACTATAACGGTCCTAAGGTAGCGAAATTCCTTGTCGGGTAAGTTCCGACCCGCACGAAAGGCGTAACGATTTGGGCACTGTCTCAACGAGAGACCCGGTGAAATCATAGTACCTGTGAAGATGCAGGTTACCCGCGACAGGACGGAAAGACCCCATGGAGCTTTACTACAGCCTGATATTGAGGCTTTGTACGCGATGTACAGGATAGGTGGGAGTTTGTGAAGCCGGAGCGCCAGCTTCGGTGGAGACATCCTTGGGATACCACCCTTTGCGTATAGAGTCTCTAACTCGCAGCCGTGATCCGGCTGGAGGACCGTGTCAGGCGGGTAGTTTGACTGGGGCGGTCGCCTCCTAAACAGTAACGGAGGCGCCCAAAGGTTCCCTCAGAATGGTTGGAAATCATTCGTAGAGTGCAAAGGCAGAAGGGAGCTTGACTGCGAGACCTACAAGTCGAGCAGGGACGAAAGTCGGGCTTAGTGATCCGGTGGTTCCGCATGGAAGGGCCATCGCTCAACGGATAAAAGCTACCCTGGGGATAACAGGCTGATCTCCCCCAAGAGTCCACATCGACGGGGAGGTTTGGCACCTCGATGTCGGCTCATCGCATCCTGGGGCTGGAGTAGGTCCCAAGGGTTGGGCTGTTCGCCCATTAAAGCGGTACGCGAGCTGGGTTCAGAACGTCGTGAGACAGTTCGGTCCCTATCCGTCGTGGGCGCAGGAAATTTGAGGAGAGCTGTCCTTAGTACGAGAGGACCGGGATGGACGCACCGCTGGTGTACCAGTTGTTCCGCCAGGAGCATCGCTGGGTAGCTACGTGCGGACGGGATAAGTGCTGAAAGCATCTAAGCATGAAGCCCCCTCCGAGATGAGATTTCCCTTTGAGCAATCAAGAAAGACCCCTCAGAGACGATGAGGTAGATAGGTCATGGGTGGAAGCACGGCGACGTGTGGAGCTGAATGATACTAATCGGTCGAGGCTTTGATCTAGAA
>NZ_SJUT01000017.1:0-13442 GCF_004336795.1 Exiguobacterium sp. SH4S7 | reverse complement strand
CTTATAAGCCGTCTACGGCTAAACAGATCAGTGATGCCCATAACCGAAGTAAAGGCAGCAAGACAAACTGAAATTAATAGCTAGACGAGGGGACACGACTTTAACCGGTTGATGTTCCCTCTTTTTTTGTGTCTTGTTGAACACTACTATTCAAGTATGAGGTAATAATTAAACGTTGTACTTAATATATTAAGTGTTTAGTTGTAGTTAAACTTTTAAGTATGTCATTACGGTATTTGATATAAATGAACAGAACAAATCAAACTACTTATAGTGTCCGGTTTTGTACATAGAATAGACGGAGGTAGCGATTTATGACGTGGCAAACGTACATGAAATCCGCCCAAAGGGTAACGTCTCGAAATTCATCCGTTGTGAAGTATCTAGTTCCATATGTCTGTAAATGCAGCAACACCAATGCTTTGCCACGGTAAAGAGTTAACGTGTCTACTTCCATTCTTATTCCCGTGGGAAGGTTTCGTTATCTCACTTCATACGACGGATTTGATCTAAATCGTAATGGAACCTCGGTTAAGAAAAGGAATGTTTATTTAACCGATTTGTCAAGGTGATTTACTTTACAGTTGAACCGCATAGGATGAAGCACGGATTAGTTAATAAAAGCGGTTAATAAATTAATCGGTTAACTTAACCTGTTTTAGACTGAATACCTGAACTAATCGTCCCGTACAATGCAGTGAGAACTAGCTTAACGACCAACTACCTTCTATTGAACAACACAGGGCGATAGGTGAAGTGTATCTTCCTCTATTAATTGGGTGAAGGCTACCTTCCTGTATTCAAGATCAGTGATAACAAATAGATGAAGTATGTCTTCCCCTATTGTTGTTGGAATAGGTGAAGGTGTCCTTCCTCTATATAGGTGAAGCCCCCCTTCCCCCTAAAAAGAACTATTACTTAAAAAGACAAATACATATAAAAGATATATAGATAGTCACCAGTTACATAGACAGGGCTAAGAGGGATTGAATTGTTCACGTCCGATCTTGTTCCATTGCACCGAATTGTTTCGCTTATCTGTTGTTCCCAAAAACATTGGTTAAAGGGAAACGAAATCAGACAAATAAGAATCGCTTAATGAAGCCATTTGTTTTTCCCTCAAACCACTCTCAAAAGTAGCTGCCATATTTGCGTGTGTATTTGAATATGATTGTTCAAGTGCGGAGAAATGAAGAGGGGGCCACCCGGGGGGTCGCATATGCTACGCCGCAGACAGAGGGTTCAAACCAATTTTTCACCGGAAATACCGTCCGGAAGTTACAACTCATTTACGCATCACTCAACGTTCATTAGAAACTTCTTTTAAAAAAGATTGTTTGGTTTGTTGACAAGTAAATAGCTAGTTGAAAAAGAAGGTTTCCCCCCCTTTTTTTGTCCAAATAGGGTTGTTATTAAAATTCACTAGGTTATTATATTAACATACTTACTATTTTTGGAAACACGAAAGGGGAACACCATGTTCAAAAAAATCTTGCTTTACGGTCTAGCTACATTAGGAATTATTTCAATCGCATCATTCGTTTACATAGGTCTGTTTATGGAGTCGGAAACACAGGCGGAGATTCCGGAAGGCGTTTATTACGTAGAAGATGAAGATCCGAAACGAGTATATAATTCAGAAGATGTTGTAGTTAATCAAGGTGTGATTTTCGGACTCACGTCTCTACATCGGACATTTGATATCGGGGCAGAACGGACTTTTGAAAATCCGGGCGGTCCAAAACTCGAAATCGGATATATGGTTAACAACAAAGTAGGGATCAAAGGATTCGAAGAACTTACTGTTTCACCTTTCCAATTCCGTTTGTACACAATGGATGGAAGTGAACGCCCTCTATACAGAAACGATGAAGGTGATTATGGTTGGGCAGAAGATGGAAAAAGCGTAGAAGGTGTTGTGAATTTCTCGGTTCGTGAAGAAGAAGAGGAATACATCTTAGAGTTCGAGTCAGAAGCATACCTTAAAGATCCTAAAAAAATTTCGTATCGAATCAAACTATAAGGACGGGGAAACCCGTCTTTTTTATGCATTTTACCGAAGGATCTGACCTAAATAATCGACATAACAAACAATAAATTCTAGATAATTCCTAATAAATCATCAATCTTTGCCTTATTTGGTGTTAATCTACTAATAGAGAAACCATAGGAGGGTATGAAATGAAGAAAAGAACGATGCTTGTCATCGGTGCGGCAGCTTTAGTTGTAGTTGCTTTAGCGACCGGTGGGGACGAAGAAACAACAACAGAAGAAGCAGCACCACAAGAGGTTGTAGCCGAAGAGGAAGCAACCGAAGTGACGGAAGAAGAAACGGTAGTTGAAGAGGAAGCCGCCGAAGAAGAGGCAGTAGAAGAAGAAGTTGTCGCTGCCGAATCAGAAAACGCCCTCGGAGAAGTCGAGATGCGTCCACTTATGAACGGTGTAGGAACAGAACAAATAGGTGAATACGCTTATGTAGCTTCTTCAAAAGATGTGATTACGGAAGAGAACCTATTATCATTCTTTGAAAACGAAGCAGATAAGTATGAAGACGCTAACTACCTTGTTATCGACTTGAAGGACGGTACCGGATTCAGTGTTATAAGCGGTATGCCTATGCTAACTTACGGTGTATTCAATGCAGAAGAAATGACGTTAAAAGAACAGTGGGAAACAATCATTGTCGATACAGATAGCGGTACGGTATCGGGAACTTTACATGACGGTGTAGCGGCAGACAAAGCCCTATTTGCTAAGTAATAAACAATTAGGGGGAACACGATATGAAGAAATACGCATTTTTAGCGGCTTCTGTTATGGCAATCGGTCTTGTGGCAGCTTGTGGTAGCGAAGAAGCAGCAGAAGAAACAAGTACAGAAGAAGTAGCAAAAGAAGAAACGGGCATGACTGCCGATGACGCCTATTCATGGTTGAAAGAATCGGGTCTAGTGACTGGCGAAGCGGAAGATGTGACAAGCAAGTATGAGGGTTCAGAAGGCCTTGTAAAAGCTATCAGAACACCGGAAGCCGATATCATGCAGTACGAAACGGTAGAACAAGCTAAGAAATACGAGAAGCCGGATTCTGATACATCCAAAGTGGTAGACAATGTTTTCGTATTGCTTAAAGCGAATCAAGATAAGTCGGAACAGTTCGTACAGGTACTTGAAGCTAAAGCCCCTCTAAGTGCAGAACAAGCAGCGGCAGTAGAGAACCACCCGTTCGCAGATTCTATGACTGCCGACTTCAATGCGTACACGACGGCTTTCTATGGTGTCCCAAAGGATGAACGATCTATGGTCTATGATACTTACGTACACAACAAAGAAGTGATGTGGACGGGTACAGTAGCAGATACGGAAGCGATGGGCGATAGCATCGTCTTAGTGTCTTCGGACGATTACAATGGTCAAGATTGGGCAACTATCAGCACTGATAATAAAGAGTTGCTGCCTTACACAATCGTTGTAGAGTTGAAGGACGAAAGCAGCAAATCAGGAATTAAGAACGGCGATGAAGTGAAGGTGAAAGGTGTTGTCGGATCACGAGGTGATGTAGACTCACAATTCAACTGGAAACTGTACGAAGGTGAAATAGTTAAATAAATAAACATCATCGAGTGATAGATACGAAAAATGTGTCGTCACTTGGTGATGTTTTTATTCTTTATTAGGTAAACTATATGTATTAATACGCACCGATTTCAAAAGATTTTAAAATTGAAACTAATCTAGTGTTCAATAATCAAATGGAGGAACACAAAATGAACTTAAAAAAATATGAAAGTGGAAGAACCTTTTTTATTCATTATGCGTGCGGTAATTTTCTAGTTGAAGAAAATCCTACTATTTCTGCAATAGCTATTAGACCTTACGGGAAAACCACTGAAATATTTAGTCTTGCCAAAGAAGCAAGGCTTCAAAATGTGAAGATCGACGAAGACATAAGCCCAGACGCACTTAGACGTTTAGAACGTGATTTCTTGAAGAAATTTTACGACTATGTAAAACCTAAGATTCAAGATGAAGTTCAATGGATACATTGGAATATGGTCAACACAGGTTATTCTTGGAGAAAAATTAACGAAAGAATTTCTCAATTGAGTGTAGACCCCAATCCGATTGAACCAAATACAAAAGACTCAATTGATTTATCCGAAGTATTTCAAGAAAAGTACGATGAAAAGTTCATTGAAGATGGATATATGTTAGGACATACTGAACACATTACCTCTGTAAAACCAAAATATCGAAAAGGGAAGTTGTACAACCTAGCCGTATTTAACGGCATGATGAGGGACGACTTTTTAAGTGGAACAGAAGAATATAAATTACTATTGAAAGGAAAGGATTTTTTAAAAATCCAACACTCTACCGCAAGGAAAGTGGAATTTATAGAAAATTTCTTTGAACGAGATATTAAAGGGAATCTCAAGGTTCAAAAAAATGCTTCAATATCAACACGCATAAAAAGAAAGTTAATACAAAACCCCTTGATTTCCCTTTCGTTCGCCGTCGCTATCTCTTTTATAGTAAACATTATTCCTACTTGGATAAATGTAGCGTTAGGAATAACGGCTACAGTCCTTACGGTTTGGTGGTTCATAAAAGAAGACTGAAGCTTAAAAACTATGAGGACGGGGCAACTCGTCTTTTCTTTTTTCCGTAAATTGAACAATCATTTTCAAAAGAAAAAGCCCCGTTAAGGGCTTATGTATTACCTTTCTTCCGGAATGTAGTGAATCTCGATCTTTACAAAATCAGACACCGGTTCTACTGTTACCGCAGCCGTTTTGTTTGCTTCGTCCTTTTTGAACATCTTCATCAGTGATTTGAACATCATCGAACACCTCTTCTTTGGTGGATTTAATAATATTAATCATCAATGAGTCCCACTTATTACCACCCGGATCCTCGGGCAAATTCTTCTTCTTCTCTCTTTAAATTCTCCGACTCTTCCCATAAAAGACGGTGTCCATAAAATGACGCTTCTTTTTGTGAATTGCCTGTTGAGATATTTAAGGACGGATGTTTGTAATGATGAATAACCGCCTGCTTAGGCGAACCGTTTAAAGTTTTTTCCTTGAAATACACATGACCATTCGCTTTGATTTCTTTCAAAATAAGTTCAGATTCTCTAAATTGACCATAGATACCGACTAGTTTGAATAAATGTTCCTCATCAGCACCCATATACCCCTTAGTGATGACAAACTCTTTGGTAGTATGTAACTCTTTCTTTTCACCAATAACATCTAGACTATCTAAATTTTGCGGGTCGTACTCTATTTGAGTTTTATATACTTTTAGTTCTAACAAAATTTTTATATCTGTGGAAGGTAAATCGCCACGATTTTTAAGTTTGATAGACAAAGTTTCTTCTCCGTGGTGACAGTTTTCGAGTGGGAATCCTTCTCCGATAAAATCTAAATCAATATAAAACTCTTCGTCATAATCTAGTTTATCGTCTCTCTTTAGCCTTTCAAAAACCGTCGCCGTAAATTCTGGAGACAATGAAAGTTTTGATTGACTCATTTTTTGAGTAAACTTGTAAACTCGATATACTATCCAGATATTAAGTCCAGCTAAAACAATTGTTAAAACAGGGTCGGCTTTATCTATAATTCCGACTGATTTAACCAACAATTCTACAACCTTATCCATAATTAACATCACCCTCGACTTCATAATAGTGTAAAAATATAAGAGGACATTCTAGTTATTGGTAATCCTCTTTACTATCATAATTCACTGGACGTATTTGCGGCTATCTTTATGCCGATAACCAACGTTTAACCGGGTCTTATTGCAAACAACACCGGGGCTTGTTTGAAACAACGCTAGGGCTTGTTTAAGATAAGCGGTTTTTACCAAATCGACGATGAAGGTATACAATGTTCATGTAAGATACAGAAACAAACGGTGTGAACGGCTTCTGACGTGCTTCCAACGGTAGATTGCCCGTAACGACAAGCTTCGATGCAACTCACGGGGCGTATATACGTACGACAGGTAACTGAAAGCCGTAAATATCGTTTGAACACCAACATTCAAGGGGGATTTAACATGAAAAAGGCAGAAGGAATCGTGTACACATTGGAAGGCGTAAATGATCGTGGCTTGATGGCAGAAGCGTTACTAGACTTACATAAGTTTCAATCAAAAGAACCGGGTTCAGTTGAAAACATTAGATATGTAGCAGGGACAAATCGGGTTATTGTCGTCGCCTACCGAGATATCACAGAACATATCGAAAATAATTCGCACGTGTGGGAAGTCGTAAGCACGTATCCAATCAATATTGTTACGGCTATCAAGTTCGACAAGACAGAAGAAGCAGCATTAAAAGACATGAACGAAAACGAACAGGAATTTTACTTCACGAATCTTGAATATAAATGACGGATCGACGGGGCTAACCCGTCTTTCTTATGTATACAGAGGGTGTGTGTTGCATCGGGTAAGGTGTATGTACGTTGGGTATGAGTTCGCCGCATCAGAACGGGCGAAAGGAAGAGAATGTAAAGCTAGTATTGTAGTATTGGAAGGGTTTTAGTAGAATAAGATTAATTCACGAATGAAACGTGATTCACTATTTACGTGTATGCGTAACTTTAGATGATGATTGAAAGCAATACATAAAAAAGAACAAAAAAAGAGGACTTCCCCCCACGCCTGCCAGCAATTCGGGAAAGCCCTATGACTTTTCGTTGTAAGTCTATTATATATACGGCTTTCCGTTATTTCAAGGGGAAAGTCTCTCTATACATATATTTAGAATATAACGAAAAGTATTTAGGTGTACCGAAGGGGTGGAGTCTTCCTAGACAATAGGAGGACTTTTCGTCGTGTATAACAACCAACTTGAAGACATCAAGAAGCTACAACGCTTCGAAACATTAGATGATTTTAACGAATCATTCTACATTGCTATGAAAAAACACCGTGACGCTTTCAGTAAAGGTGAATTGATTGCACTTAAAACCCTAAAGAATTGGGGGGCTAAGATTGTCGGTGTCGTCTATGCGAAGATCGGGACGATTATTAGCGACTTAATCAAACGTAAGGGGGAAATGTACGCCCCTAGCCGTTCAACGTTTGAACGTGCAATACGTAAGGCGAAGAAGCTGGGCATCATCCGGACTATCGAAACAAAGCAGGGCAGCAAGTCAGAACGCCGTCGGAACTTGAAGGGAAACAATCTTTTCATCTTCGAGTTGTTTAGCGATTCGGAACAATTGACGGAACGAAAAGACAAACAATTGACGGAACGAGAAAACGCCGAAACACCGCATAAACAAGCGGTTCCGACGCCCGAAATCGAGGGGGATGCTTTAAAAACCCTTTATACTTCAAAAAATACCTTAAGTTCTTTACGTAAGAAACGTGACTCATCATATGTACAAAGTTATGTACCTAGATTTTTAGTGAGTAAGCTTAAGCCATTCTACGATAGTGCAGATATTATTGAAGATTGCTTCCTCAATGCCGTACATATCATGGATTCCTACCATAAAGGCGGGTATGAGTTCGTAACGAAAGCGAATTTCGAGGCATTCGCTAATGAAGCGATCAACGCATTAGTACGAAAAGAACGCAAACTAAGCGAATACGGACAGTCAGTACGCCGTCCAGTTGGCTATTTCACCAACGCATTCAAGCAAATGGTCGAAGATGCAGCTATGAACGAACTGATTGAAGCAGAAGAAAACGCCCCGGTCTACTGATTGGACGCAGGGACGTGTTTTAAGAATGCCTTTCAACTGGATATAGTGGCTAATTCTGTTCAGATTGTAAGGATAGGGAAACTCTTAGCGTTGAGATGTCGTCAGAACGCCTGTAATCGTCTGTATTGTATTCTGTCTGTCTATGAAAGCGATTCTTCATGAATGTCTTAAAACGCCTCATACGGCTTCTTAACGCTTCTAAAGGGTGTTCGTTTAAAAAACAACAAACAACTTAAAGTAGGAACCATTATATTGAATATTATTGTTCAAGTTTATAGTTGTAGTACAACATTCAACTACGTTGTTCAAAGGCGTTTCTAAGACATCGGAAGGTAGTTTAATAGTACGAGGTAGATAACAACGAGAAAGCCAGTATACGGCGTCCTGTGGCTTGTACAGGCCCGTCCCAACTAAACGTTTGTAGGTTTGTTCTCTTTGGAACATGACTTGCACTTTCCAGACAATCCATCTTTGTTTGCTTTGCGTTTATAAAACTCTGATACTTCCTTTCGTTGATTGCATTCTTTACATCGTTTAAGATTCGGGCTAGCGAATGTTGAAATGTCTATTCCCATTTCTTCACGTTGTTGGGGCGTCAGATCAAAGACGTTATACGTAGTGACGGGGGACGGTTTTCCATCTGTTAACCTCCGTCCTAAATAGGATAGGTGAACCCCTCCTTCAGCTATTTTATTCGCTTTGATTTGTACATGGTGAGTAGAGTGAACAGAATGAATATAACGTGTGCTAACGTTTAGTTTCTCGGAAATCTCATTACGAGTCATTCCATTTTGTATGTGTTTTACGATTGCTTGATTTAATTCTTCTTTGTTGTAATCGATTTTGTGAACGTCTCTCATAGCCATATCTTTGCGTCTCCTTTTTTTCTATTTGATACTTAAGGTTGGGAAACGCATAGATTCTTTGTGACGCTTTTATAGTCAATTTTGGTTGAGGTTGGATCTAACTTACTAACCACAAGTTATGTGACACACTCCCTTGTGATTGTGATAGATAAACTTGAAAAACGTTGATGTTAAGCGGTTATTGAAGCTTTAAGGACACAAGGATATTTTCTTACCTTTATGTCTCTACAAGTGTGTAACTGAAACTTAATAAAGCTTGAAACCGTTGGGGCAGAAGGGGTTTCGGCGTTTTTTGAATTGGGTCAGAAAAAAGTTAAAATCATGTGTAGTACGGAAAGCCCTTAGAATGGCTATATACATAGAGAAAAGAATAGTAGTTATAAATTATTAAGTCTTTTAAAAAAACAAATCGCTTTAGCGATTAAGCTTTTAATGAACACGTCTATTCTTTTGTTAAAGAATCAAATTCAAGTGATTACGCCTAATGGCGTGTTCACTCACTTGGTTCGTAAACTAGACTTTGTACAAAATAGATATGAGATTATCTGTTGTTTACAAAGAAAAGTAAGGTAATAAGTTCTGTCTAGATCATTAAAGTAGAACTGCAATCTTCTGTTGCCATGAGAACGTTGCAGCCATATTTTAATCTTCTTTTTCAATTCATATATTCTTCCGTATCTTTGCAAGAAGACAAAAGCCCTCGTTTCCTTAACCGGATTCGGGGGCTTCTTTTTTGTATCTAATTATTCAATGATTTCCTTCTCACGTAGCTTCTTGTATAGTGTCGGTTTTGATACGCCGGATAACTTACAAATCTGATTGACTGAATACTGTTTCGTCTCCAAATTTTCTACGTAAAGCTTGATAGCATATCTTACTTTGTCTGAATCCAATTTCGGACGTCCAATCTTGCTACCTTTCTTCTTAGCACTCTTCATACCATCCTTAGTGCGTTGGCTAATCATATCCCGTTCGAACTGAACAACGGCAGACATAACTGTAAAGATCATCTGTCCGGAAGGTGAGGTTGTATCTAACCATCTGTCATTCAAACTGATTAGGTGTGCTTTCTTATCGCCTATTTCTTTAACGATTGTTTGTAAGTCGATTGATGATCGAGAAAGGCGTGAGATCTCAACAATATAGACTGTATCGCCTTCCTGTAACTCGTCAATCATTCGGTTCAGTTCCGGACGGTTGCGAATAGTACCCGAAATCTTTTCTTCGTAGAACACCGTGCATCCTACCTCTTCCAATGCTTCACGTTGACGGTCTAACCGTTGTCCCTCTGTCGAAACACGAATATATGCTACTTTGCGTCCCGTAATGTCTTTTGTGGTTGTTTCTAAGTCTTCTAACAAATTCATATGTAAAAACTCCTATCTGAATAAGAATCGTCCGGTTAATTTAATCTAATAGTACACCATTAATTAACTAATTACAACGTTGTACTACAAGTTTATACTACAACAATAAAATTCAAGTATATTGATGAAGTTTTATAATGTTGTATAATGAAGTGGCATACAGACTTGAAAGGGGGCTATGTTTTGGGAGAAGTGATTACCGTCACCATATCGAAAGGTGGCGTACTGAAAACATCTATTGTCAGCAATCTAGGAAGTGCGATAGCGAAGAGACACCCCGATAAGAAAGTGCTGCTAATCGAGTCAGATCCACAGGGGAACTTGTCAGACTCATTCGGGATAGATTCGGAGTCTTTACCTTACTCATTGTTCGACGTATACAAGGGTGAAAAATCATTCCATGAAGTCAAACAGTCGATATTGCCTAACATGGATATCATTCCTGCGAAAAATGAACTGAACGATTTAGATTACCTTATATGGACGGCATACGAACGAGAGGGCATAAAACCGTTTGATCTTTTGAAGAAAGCTATTCGTGAAATTAGAGACGATTATGACTACATTCTTGTTGATACGCCGCCGGCATACTCTTTGAATGTCGGGAATATCCTAAGCATCACTGACAAAGTGATTATTCCACTACAACTAGAACCCTATGCCTTGAAAGGGCTGCGTAAAGCGGTTGATATGGTTGGTTACTACAATGAACGACGTAAGAACCCGATTGTGATATCTGGCGTGTTGGCTACAATGGTACGCAACACGTTCCTACACAAAGAATTGATGAAGCAGACGAAGCAATACTGCGAATCAATCGGTGTTCGCATGTTCGATACAGTCATCAAACAATCAATTAAGTACGCCGAATCAGTAGCAATCGAGGGGAAACCTGCCGTGTTGTCTGAAAAGGGCAGTGCGAGAGACAAAGAGTTGTTGAATGCTTATTACGAATTAATGGAGGAAGTCATAAATGAGTAGAAAAGTACCGAATCAATTCGCAAACCTAACGAACGAGAAGGAAAAAGAAGAAGAAAAGTCAGCACAGGAAATTGTCGATGTGTCGAAATACAAAAAGAAAAAAGACTTAAGAAGCAGCAAAGAAGAGAAAGTCCGGGTGACAGTCTTCCTTGATCCAGACTTAGCGAAGCGGTTAGAACGACTTTCGAAGAAGTACGAGAAAGGTTTTAAATCGCAAGTCATTTCAGATGGCTTAGAGATCATGTTAGACGAATTAGAAGGAAATGAACGACGAGAAGAATAAGGAATTGGGAAAGGGGACGTGTAGTAGCGTCCTTTTTATGTGACATTTTTATTTCATATACCGTATTTTATTGTATTTAGACCTCTTAGCCGGCTAATAGAGTAAGAAATAATAAATGACCGTTTTTTCGAACCTATAATCAAATACGACTTTAAAGCCATTAGCATGAACGATTTTCGTAATCGTTCTGCTTATTTTTTTACCTAAATAGGTTACATTTTTGTACTTTGACGCCTAAAACATACCGAAAAATGAAAGGAAACGCAGCCACATGAAAGATGAATTCAAGCTACGGGGAAAGACGGTGCGAATCGCCCGTGAGGTGAGGAACATAAAGCTTCAAGATCTAGCAGACGTGACGGGAATTGCTAGACGATACCTAGCCAGTCTAGAAAGAGAAGCTTCACCGATCACACGAGAAAATGAAGTTCGCATTCTTCGAGGTCTACGCAAGCACACGGAAGTAACTGACTCCGAAATAATCGCTATTCAAATCATCGTAGAAAACGCAGAAGGGAAGTTTGACAAATGGAAAAGGTACGACCGCTAACATTTACTCAAAAGCACATTTTGAAAGATTTTTTTGAACGTTCGTTAGCAGGAGAAACGATGGAAGAAATCGCTTCATCACACAATATTAGTCGAAAAACGTTGTCTGTATGGAAGAACTGTAAGGAAGGTAAGGCACTACACGACAAATTCCAAAAGGAAATGAGTTCGCAAGAGATGCCTAAATTCTATCGAGTTTTGTCCGAGAAGATGCAAGCCGGTTCATACAAGCATATGGAACTATACGCTAAGATTCATGGTCTTCTTGTCGAGAAGAAGGAAGTATTGAACAAGACGGAAGGTGAAGATCGGTCGAAGTATGGATTTTCAAACGAAGACTTAGACGAACTAGAAGCACTTATTAATGGAGAAACAACACTAAAACGGGTTAAATGACCTGAAAAGGAGATTAGATTATGAATTTATTCAAAGGTGACACTATCAATAAGGTAACTAATTTAATTGCAAAGGGTGAGGAACGTAAGCGAAAGCTTATCGCTAAGATTGAGGAACTAAAAAATGAATCAGCAATCTTGTACCAAGCAGAACAAGACGACTTCAATGAAGCGATTTTGAATGAAACTGAACCAAATACAAAGATTCGTGACAAACGTCTGAGACTTCAAAAAGAGATACAAGCTGCCACTGAAATGTTGTCGAATATCGACACGGCAATTCAAGCAGAGTTAGCTAAATCGAAGGATGCCGTTGAGAAAGAACGTAAGCAATATGATGCAGATAAGGCAAAAGAGTTCAAAATGATGTTCGCAGAACTTAACGATTTGAAGTTAGCTTACCTCAACAAACTTGTCGAATACAGTAAAGCGAAAACTCAATACTCAAAAGAATATCGTAATAAATTTGAAGACATTCATAAACAAGTCGGCTTAAAACTGCCCGATACGTTCTATTCCTTCAAGCTTAATGTACATCGACCAAACCAACACGATGGACCGTATTCGCCGTTGATTTATAAAGATGAAATTCAAGCAATTTTAGAAAATGATAGATTGGCAAACGTGACGGCAAATAACAAAGACACATTTAAGAAGTAAGAACCCACCACTAAAGATAAACACACGGACGAGGTAAATTGCCTCGTTCTTTTTTATAGTCACGAAAGGGGAAGCAGACGCATGGATAACATGAAGCAGTACAAAGAAGCATTGGAACGGGGGCAGCGTATTCGACAACTCCAAGACGAATCAATGGCACTGTTTGTAGCAGCTATTCAAGGAATCAATGATGTAGACACACTGGAACGAGTGAAAGACCAACTATTAAACAAAGGGGATGTTAAGTAATGAAGAAATCAGCATATGAATTGATGGCACAGGGGTATGAGGAACTATGGTCGAAAGAACAGACGAACGAAAATAGTAAGGAAGCCGGATTCATCAAGCTAGAAAAAACCGAAGACCGCCCTTTAACTGCAATCGAAAAGATGATGCAGGGGTATGGTGAAGGTTAATGGCAAAAGTTAATAAAAGTGTGGGACGTGGCAGCATCAGTAAAACAAGTCGTCGTACAAGTAAAGTAGGAACTTATAAGCCGTCTACGGCTAAACAGATCAGTGATGCCCATAACCGAAGTAAAGGCAGCAAGACAAACTGAAATTAATAGCTAGACGAGGGGACACGACTTTAACCGGTTGATGTTCCCTCTTTTTT
>NZ_SJUT01000016.1:0-16474 GCF_004336795.1 Exiguobacterium sp. SH4S7 | reverse complement strand
CGACTTGCATGTATTAGGCACGCCGCCAGCGTTCGTCCTGAGCCAGGATCAAACTCTCCAAAGAATTTGATATAGCTCTTGAAAATGACGAAGCTTGCGCTTCAATCAAAACTTGTAAAACTTTTTTGCCTCATCGTTCAGTTTTCAAAGTTCGTCTGCCGCCCTTAGCGACTAAATGATAATAACATTTCATTTTAAATCATGTCAACAACTTTTTTTCTCGTTTCCGAAAGCGTTGTTGGCAACAGAGATAACTATATCATCCTCCAAACTGCCTGGCAAGCATTATTCTAAAAAAACTTTAGAAAATTTCCTTTCTTATTTTCTCTAAAGAAGGAATCACTCTCCGCTAATCGAATACGTCCCCTATACTCATTCACAGAAGGTGGCCACGGCATGCAGCAACTCCAACCAAAACATAGGTCTGCCCTACGTATCTGGGCAGGGACACAAGTATATACGCTCAAGCGAAGTCTTGAATGGATGACAGACGAGAAGCACTATGCGTCCACTAAAAGTAAAGCGCCGTTGCCTCATTTGATCCACACCCATCGCACACCTTTATATAGAAGACTCCGTGATGTCGATATGGAAATGCAACGAAACAAAGTGATCAACCTGCACATCGCAATCAAGCAACTTAACAACTTGATCGTCCACCCTGGTGAAGTATTATCTTACTGGAAATCAATCGGGCGGCCGACGAAACGGAAAGGATATGTCGACGGCATGATCCTTCACTACGGCAAAGTCACTACCGGTGTCGGGGGCGGCCTATGTCAACTTTCGAATTTGATTTACTGGATCACACTGCACAGCCCACTCACCGTCACCGAACGTTATCGGCACAGTTACGATGTATTCCCGGACTCTAGACGCGACCAACCGTTCGGCAGCGGGGCGACATGTTCATACAATTATCTCGATCTGCAAATTACGAATCAGACAACCCAAACGTATCAATTGCTTCTATATATAGAAGGAGATGAACTTGTCGGCGAATGGCGGTCCGACATCCCGCCGGCCGTCAGTTATAGAATATACGAACAAAACCACCATTTCACAAAGGAATGGTGGGGCGGTACAATCCGGCACAATCAAATTTTCCAAGAAGTCATTTCACAGGACGGGACACTGCTGCGTAACGAGTTCATCACCGAAAACCACGCCTTGACGATGTATGACCCGTTCCTGCCAGAGAATACCGTATACAAAAAGGCCGACTCTTGATCGAGTCGGCCTTAGTCACGTTATGCGTGCGGTAAGAACATGAAGTAAGCAAGGAAGATGACGAGCATCCCGTACATGATTGGATGAATTTCTTTCGTCTTCCCTTTCGCGATCATCATGAGCGGATAAAGGATAAACCCAAGTCCAATCCCAGTAGCAATCGATGAAGTGAGCGGCATCATGATAATCGTCAAGAATGCCGGAACTGCGATTTCTATTTTTTTCCAATCGATATCGAGGAGAGCTGAGGCCATCAACACACCAACGATGATGAGTGCCGGTGCCGTAACCGGTGCCGTGACGACTGCTAAGAGTGGTGAGAAGAACAACGCTAACCCGAAGAAGAGACCTGCGAACACAGCAGTCAACCCTGTACGACCACCCGCCGCTACACCCGCTGACGATTCGACGTAAGACGTCGCTGTCGACGTACCGAAGATCGCACCTGCAACCGTCGCAGTCGAATCCGCCATGAGCGCCTTACTCGCACGCGGCACTTTGTTTTCTTTCATGATTCCAGCTTGACGCGCAACAGCAACGAGCGTTCCTGCCGTATCAAAGAAGTCGATGAAGAAGAACGTCAAGATGACGATGAGCATTTGAAGCGTGAAAACATCACCGAAGTTGATGAATGCTTGGCCGAACGTCGAAGACATGCTTGGCGGCATCGATACAACATCTGAGATTGCAGTCGGTGTCGGCACGAGACCAAAAATCATTCCTGCGATGGCTGTCAACAACATCCCAATGAAAATTCCACCCTTGATGTCTCGAGCCATCAACAATGCACTGACGACGAGACCGAATACCGCGAGAAGCGTAGTTCCTGTCCCGAGCGATCCAAGGCCGACAAGTGTCGCTTCGTTCGCAACAACAATCCCTGCATTTTTCAAGCCGATGAAGGCGATGAAGAAACCAATCCCTGCCGCCACCGCCATTTTAAGCGGAGCCGGAATCGCGTTAACGACCGTCTCACGAATACCTGAGAGCGTCAAAGCGATAAAGAACAATCCTGAGACGAGAACACCCGAGAGCGCCGTCTGCCACGGGATGCCCATCCCGATGACGACACTGTAGGCGAAGAAGGCGTTAAGCCCCATACCAGGCGCGATGGCGATCGGGTAGTTGGCGAATAGCCCCATCGTGACCGATCCGATAAGTGCGACGAGACCAGTTGCCACGAAGACGGCACCCATGTCCATCCCAGCAGCCCCGAGCACGTTCGGGTTGACGAACAAGATGTACGCCATCGCGAGGAATGTAGTGAATCCTGCGACGAGTTCGGTTTTTACGTTCGTTCCAAGTTCATTCAACTGGAAGTGACGTTCGATCCGGCTTTCTGACGGTTGATGTTTCGGTTCTTGCTTGAGCTGTGTGCTCATTGGTTTTCCTCCTTGGCTCGCCGTAAAACGAGAAAGGTCCCCGATCAATGACCGAGGACCCCACGCGAAACATACAGGGACAGACGTCCCCTTATATATGTCTCGCCGTAGTGAAATCATTTAAGGTGATTTCGTAGAGACTCTCGGGCCATATTCCCGATATTATACGGCAAAATTTAATTTGATTGTTCGGATATGAATAAGAACGTTTTTATCTTATCAGCGTTAAAATTGAATGTCAACAAAATGACGGATTTTATTAATATTTTTTCGTTAAATGTTCGGAATTAGACAAAAGCAGAGGGATTCCCCTCTGCTCAAGTTTATTCCCACTCGATTGTCGCTGGTGGCTTCGATGTGATGTCGTACAGGACACGGTTGACGTGACTGACTTCATTGACGATTCGAACTGAAATCTTTTCAAGCACGTCCCACGGGATACGTGCCCAGTCCGACGTCATCCCATCAATCGACGTGACGGCACGAACGCCGACCGCATAGTCGTAAGTCCGCTCGTCGCCCATGACCCCGACCGAACGGATCGGTGTGAGGACGGTGAAGTACTGCCAGATATCGCGTTCGAGTCCAGCCTTCTTCACTTCTTCGCGAAGGATCGCATCCGACTCGCGGACGATTTCAAGCTTCTCTTCTGTGATCTCACCGAGGACGCGAATGCCAAGACCCGGTCCCGGGAACGGCTGACGCCAAACGATGTATTCAGGAAGGCCGAGTTCGGTCCCGAGTTCCCGTACTTCATCTTTAAATAGCGTGTTGAGCGGCTCGATCAACGTGAAGTTCATATCTTCAGGCAGGCCACCGACGTTATGGTGCGACTTGATCGTCTGCGCCGTGTCGGTACCGCTCTCGATGATATCCGTGTAAAGCGTCCCTTGGGCAAGGAAGTCCATATCGACGAGTTGAGACGCTTCTTCGTCAAACACGTAAATGAACTCATTGCCGATAATTTTCCGCTTCTGTTCCGGATCCGAGACGCCGGCTAGTTTCGCCATGAAGCGTTCTTGCGCGTCGATTTTGATGACTTTCATGTTGAATCCGTCCGCGAACGTCTTCATGACGCTATCCGCCTCATTCTTACGGAGCAAACCATGATCGACGAACATACATGTCAACTGGTCCCCGATCGCACGATGGACGAGCGCTGCGACGACAGATGAGTCGACACCGCCAGACAAGGCGCAGAGGACTTGTTTATCGCCGACGATCTCACGGATCTTCTCGACTTCGATGTCGATAAAGTTCTCCATCGACCACTCGCCTTTGGCACCACACACTTCATAGATGAAGTTTTTCAAGATGTCGTTGCCGTACTCCGAGTGACGTACTTCCGGATGGTACTGGACACCATACATTTTGAGGTCGTCGTTTTTGATCGAGGCGACCGGGCAAGACGGGTTCGTCCCATCGACGATGAACCCTTCCGGTGCTTCCATGACGAGGTCACCGTGGCTCATCCACACCGTGTGCTCAACCGGCAAGCCTGTGTAAAGGGCAGATGCTTCAGGTGTCGAGAACAGCGTCGCTTTCCCATACTCGCGATGGGCCGCACGTTCGACGCGTCCCCCGAAGTGATGCGTCATGAGCTGCATGCCGTAACAGATCCCAAAGATCGGGATACCGAGTTCAAAGATTTCTGGATCGCAGCGGTACGCACCTTCCGCGTAAACGCTGTTCGGTCCGCCCGAGAAGATAATACCGGCCGGGGCAAGTTCACGAATCTCGGCAGCGGTCATCTTATGGGAATGAAGCTCACTGTACACCCCAAGGTCACGCACTCGGCGTGTGATTAACTGATTGTATTGTCCTCCAAAGTCGAGCACCAAAATCATTTCTTGTTCTATCTTCACAAAACCTCCACCTTTCTGCCTTCATCTCAAAAAAAGAGCGAGCCTCTCCCACGGATTCACCAAACCGAAGAAGAAGCACGCCCTTTTTTCTGTATACGAAACGTGCTCCTTCATAGTCGGTCCATTTACGGTGGTCCGGTAGAGACTCTCGCGCCAATTCGCGAGTATATACGAAGGAATGCTTTGTTCAATTGTCTAACTAATGCGTCTATCTTACTGTATGCACCCGTTCACTTCAACTCATAATTCGGCGAATCATGATTTTCCAATATTCTTTATATTTTGAATTCGGAGTTTGATCGGCGTAAAGGCTCTGTTCGAACAAGCGCGTCAGGCGCGTCATTTCGTCCGATTCGTAGTACGCATCGACTTCGGCCGCGAGCTCGGACGGCGTCCGGCCCTCAACTTTAAATCCGGCGCCGCGAAGCCGTTTCACGAGATAACGATGCATCGCCACGAGCCGTGGTTCATTGAGCGGACGTCTCGTCCACCAGAGGACCATAATCAACCGTTCGAGTGACTTACGGTTCCAGACGAGCAAGGCAACTGCGAACACGATGAGCACCCAAGCCCAAACCGGTATATTCCACGACTCGGCCGCCGTCTCGCCTGTCGCGACGTCGTCGAGCGCCAAGTCTTCTTGCGGACGGTTCGTCTGTTGATCGTTTTGGTTCGCCTGAGGGTCGTTCGCCACCGGATCATCTGCTCGGATGTCCGATTCCGTCTCGACTTGCAACAAGCTAGCGTCAGAGAAACTGATCGTCGCCTCGAGCGGCACCCAACCAGCCCCTTCCACGAAATACTCGACCCACGAGTGGGCGTGGCGGTTTCGGACCGTATATTCTTCCTCACCTTGGATGACTCCGCGTGTATCCCCCATCGTAAAGCCTTTCACCCAACGCGTTGGCACGCCGTTCGCCCGCAGGAGCACGGCAGCTGACGTTGAGAAGTTATCACAGTACCCGACGAGCGTATCGAACAAGAACTGGTCGACATAGTCGGTCTCGCCTTCAGGGGTTGCCACATCTTCCGTGTCATATTGGAACTCGCCTGACTGGAAGAAGGCTTGGATCGCTTGCGCTTGTTCGTACGGGTTCTCACTGTCGGCCATAATCTCGACCGCTAAATCACGGACCCGGTCCGGTAGCGTATCCGGCAACTGCAAATAAGCTTGTTGCTCCTCGTCCGTCAACGTCGTCACCGGTTCGTTCAGCTCGAGTTGTTGTTCTGTAAATGAAGGGACGCTGTATCGCAACTGAATCGTCTCCGGCGTCACTTGTCCGTCATTATCGAATACGATTTTTCCGGAAGGGCGAATGTGGATCGTCTCATTCGGGAACGACTCTTCGATGTCTCCGACAAGGAATTCCGTCCCACTCTCCGTCTCTGCAGCCTGCGGGTATTCCCCGCCATAGGGGACGAACGACTGGCGACGGTCAAATCGGAGCAACGCCTGTTCCGGGGTCGTATCGACCTCATCGTCGACGAGCTGCCCCCGGTTATAGTCAGAATCGAGGACAGGGGATTCAACCCATCCTTTACCCGTATAAATCTCTTTTGCCTCGATGCGCCAATAGCGGGCCGGCACACCCCGTGCGATGAAGACGATGCCGTCATCTTGTTCGAACGGACCGCCGAGCTGTTCGTCGTTCACGCCATAACCGACGCGACCACTCCCCGAACCGCCCTCGTTCACCGCGTTTTGGAAACTCGTCGTCAACCGATCAGACCAGTCCCCTTCGATTGTCGGAGACACACTGCCAAGTACGATGACGACCGCAGCGAGCAGGCTGATGCTGACGTAACGGACGAGCGATTTGCTCGGACGCTTCGCCACATCGGTCACGAACAAGAGGAAGAGCGATGCCAAGATGGCGAATAGGATATTACTTTCACCATCATAGAGCGTCCACGTGTCAAAATACGCCATCAACCCAAGCGTCGAGACAATCATTCCGAGAACGAAGCCGTAGCTCGGATACGTCCGGCCGACCAAAATGGCAAACAAGACACCGATGAGCGCCATCGCCGAGAAGAAAATGGCTTCTTCAGGCAGCGCCCCGCTCAATACGCCCGTCAAGTCGTCGAGCCATAGTCCGAACCAGTCGAGCAAACTGCCGTGATAGATGTAGAGGACCGTAAAAAAGTTGAGGACGACGACAGTGATAAAGCCGTACCAAGGGAGCAGGCTCGCAAACATCGGCACCAGCAACAAAAATAAAAACGGCCAGTTCACATCAAACGTCGTGCTTCCGACAATCGGTTCAACCCAAAATGACAACAAATAAGCGGCCAGGGCCGTATAAACGATTCGCTTCACCCACTCGGTCATGTCGTCACCTCATTCGCCGTATAGAGATGATAGCTGCCTTGGGTCTCATGCATGAGTTCGCGCACCCATTTCGTCTCGAACGGGCTAATCAAAATTAAGTTGCCCGTCTCTTGCGGCATGTTGCGCTTGACCCGCTCGACGAGACGGCCTTCCGGTTCCGGCGTCGCCGTCAACAGGTAATGCCCAAGCTCGGCACTTTGGTCCGGCAAATGGAACAAGCGGACTTGCTCTTCAATGACGTACAGTTCAAACGGCAAGTTTTTGCGCTCGAGTTGCCGAATCGCCCCGACGAGCAGTGACAGCGAACGTTCGAACGCTTCCTCATGCCCGGCCGAAGCCGACGGCACGAATACGAGCGATAGTTTCTTTTCTTGTTCTTGGTCGAACGTCTTCGTCATCAAGTTGTCTCGACGGGCCGACGCTTTCCAATCGATCCGGCCGATACGGTCACCGGCCGCATACTCACGGACACCGCTCGTCGTATTGGCGACTTCGGTATATGTCCGGGTGCGCCGATATTGCTCGCCCCGTCCGCCGACATGTTCATCGCGCGGCAAATCGAAAGGAAGTTCAGCCGGGGAGACTTCGACGACCGTCTCAATCCGAAGCGTCCGTTTACGGTCGAATAACCCAAAGACGTCACGGACGTGAAGGAGTGTCCGGTCAAACACATGAATGCCTCGCTTAATGTGTTCAACCTCATAATGGACCGTCTCACTGCGTCGAAAGAAACGATCGACCGGGGTCACGATCGGATCCGTCACCTCGGCCAAGCGCGATGGCGGTGTCTCTTCAAGCGTAACGACACCGATGAGGAACGGGTACTTTCGTTCGATTCGAAGTGCCACGTCCATCGTCTGCCCAGAGACGAGTCGTTTTGTCGTGACGCGACGAGACACGTTCGCCGCCGTGACCGGATACACCATGAACAGCGTCCAGTACACGGTCAAGACGAAAAATGACCACCATAGCGTCGACGCGACGATACTCCCTTCGATGCGAGCGAACGCATAAAGTCCGAATGCCGCCGCCCAGACGAGGAACAGCTTCATCCAATTTTTCATACTTCCTTGACCTCGCGATCCATCGGGACGGGAAGTGTGTCGAGCCACCCTTTGACGAGTTGCTCTGACGTCTTCCCTTTATAGCGCGCTTCCGCCGTCAACAATACCCGGTGCCCGAGCACGCTTCCTGCGAGCGCCTTGACGTCATCCGGTAAGACGAAATCACGGTTATGGATGTATGCCCACGCCTGAGCCGTTTTCATTAGAGCGAGCGTCGCCCGCGGACTTCCGCCGAGGTATGTGAACGGGTCGTTCCGCGTCTCATGAATCAAGCGGACGATATACTGCTTGACCGCGCTCGAGACGTGAACGTCGCGTACTTCACGCTGCATCTGTTCCACTTCTTCTTTCGAGATGACACTTTGCAACGCTTCTAGCGGTTCTGCCTTCTCGAAGCGGGTCAACAAGGCAATCTCCTCATTAAATGACGGATAGCCCATCTCGATTTTGAGAAGGAAACGGTCGAGTTGGGCTTCCGGTAACGGGTACGTCCCTTCATGCTCGATCGGGTTTTGGGTCGCCATGACGAAGAACGGCGACGGAAGAATCTTCACTTCGCCGTCAACGGTCACACTGCGCTCCGCCATCGCCTCTAAGAGCGCCGACTGCGTCTTTGGTGACGTCCGGTTGATTTCGTCGGCTAGGACGATGTTGCCCATGAGCGGGCCAGGACGATATTCAAACTCTTTCGTCTTTTGGTTATACATCGAGATGCCCGTCAAATCGGACGGGAGCATGTCTGGAGTGAATTGAACGCGTTTAAAGTTAAGGTCGATGGCACGGCTGAAGGCACGAACGAGCATCGTCTTCCCGACACCTGGGACATCTTCTAACAGCACGTGACCTCCGGCAAGCAAAGCAGTCAAACTTTTCGCGATGACATCTTCTTTTCCGACGATCACCGTCTCAATGGCGGTGATGATCGATTGAATGGCTGGACGATAAGACATGGCCGACTCCCCTTTTTCTCTTGTTCCTGTCTCTTCCGAAATTCGAATGTTCTGATTTTATTGTGACATATTGAGCCGCTTGAATGAAAGAAATACATCGTACGAATCGGCTTTCCGTTCTTTACCCGAAAACAGGCGCCCTCTCTCCAAAACGAGCGGGCGCCTCCGATATTTATTTAGGTCGTTCAATCTCGAACTGTTCACCGAGTTTGGCATAAAAATCACCAGCCAGACGGCTGACCGGTGCCAATTGCGCTGCGTCGACGCGCCCGGCTTGATACAATTCGGGATCGACATGAAAACGGACGACACGGGCGATTAAAACATCGGCCGTCACTTTTCCGTCATGTTCGATGGGAACGTGATGATGAAGTTTACACTCCATCCGGATCTTCGCTTCTTTGACACCCGGCGTTTCAATGACGTCACTCGGTTCGAGCGTGAACGTCGTCCGGTCGAGCTCACTTTCCTCTGGCCCTAGGTTCGCCGCCGTCTCGTTTACGAGTGCGACGTTCGTCTCATCGACGATATGAATCACGAGTTCTTCCGTCGCAACTGCATTCCGGGCCGTATCTTTCATGACGCCATCTTTTCGTTGGATGGACACCGAGACGAGCGGAGGGTTTGACGCGATGATATTAAAGTAACTGAACGGGGCAGCATTGACGACATCACCGTTGCGCGTCGTCACAAAAGCAATCGGCCGCGGGACGATGCTCCCGATTAAAAACTTATACGTGTCTCGTTCAGTCAATGCAGTCGGATCGATTGATAACATAAGCCACCTCTTCTTTCATCATATTGTTACTTTCAAGCTAGCTGTTTCGAATGGACGATGTCAAACGTAAACGCATCGGAATGTGTAGGATTATTAAATTCGGGGTATATCCGTCTAGATGTGTTAATTAGAGAAAAAGAAAATCAGCCGATTTCACAGTACATGAGCAGTTTGGTTTTCAGACGATTTCTCTTTATGTATATTTCGATTATTTGATGAATGAAGTGGAGTGGTTTTCAGACAAGGAAGGAAGTAGAGCGTATTATGGGCAAGTGGATTGAACAATTGGACAGTCGCCAAATACTCCGTATCTTATACGGAGTATGTATCGCTAGCCTCGTCTTGACCGGGATCGGAGCTTGGGTCGTTCGAGACGGGACAGTCTCGTCAAGCGAACTGATGTCGCTACGTTGGATCTGGGTAGTCGGGTTAGTCATGTTTATCGGAGCTATTTTATTAATCGGGCGACCGCTCATCAAACGGATGGCTGCTCAAAACGAAAACATGCACGCGAAGCAACAAGAGACGCAACAAGTGCTCGAGGAATCAAAACAAAATGAGACCAAACTACAATCCCGGAACGAATTGATTGAAGTGCTCGCCTCAAAGGAATCGTTATTCGACTATTCTTCGGTCATCGAAAAAATCGTCTTGTTGACCGAAGCAGAATTCGGCGCGTTGATGCTCGTCAAGGACGGAGAAATCCATTCGGTCGTCCCAAATGGAATGACCGAGGAACAACAAGAGAGCTTAATCGAAAAATCATATCTATTACAACGTACCATGACCTCACAAGCACTCGAGGCGACGTCGAAAAAAATTGCCGACGATGTTCACAACTATCCTTACTATATCCACGAGACGGCCATCCCGGTAAAGGATCCGTCTGATGGCAAGATGATTGGGTGCCTCTACCTCGCTTGTTATGACGAACAGTTCGATGCGAGTGAAAAGTCGGAATTGAACGCGTTCGCGAATCAATTGGCGATTTCCTTGCTACGGACACGCCTTTACAGTCAGATGCAACAAGACCGGAAAGAGACGGCCCAATTGATCAACTCGGTGCGCGAAGCGATCCTCTACTTGAACTACGAAGAACAGACCGTCGTCGGTAACCGGGCTTTCGTGCGCATGTTCGATGAGCTTCAGTTCGAATACAAAGGCTATGAGGAATTGGCCACCGTCTCGATCGATATCGAACAGTTGGCCGAACGCGTCGACCAACGTGAGTTGTTCATCGACTATGTTGAACGCGTCTTCAACCAAGACCCTCCGGTAGACGGACTTTCGATCTCGCTTGACCAGGGGGATTGCTACCTTCAAGTGTACGCGGAAAGTATTTACCGGGACGAGACGCTTCACGGAACGATGCTCGTCTTACGTGATGTGACGGCCGAAACAGAAATCGACCGAATGAAGTCCGAGCTCGTTTCGACCGTGTCTCATGAATTACGGACGCCGCTGTCATCGATTTACGGGTTCACAGAATTGATGCTCGAACGTAATTTGAAAGACAGCCGCCGTGAATTGTATTTGAAGACGATTCATGACGAGGCGAAACGCCTCTCCTACTTGGTCAGCGACTTCCTCGACCTTCAAAAGATGGAGGCCGGAAAACAGACGTTCGAGTGGGAACATGTCGATTTGTATACACTAGCGCGCGACAGCATCACATTCTATCAAGAGACGACCGACCTGCACCACATTCACCTCGACGCCGACTCGGCCCAAGATTTTCATATCGAGGCAGATCTCGCCGGGATGCAACAACTACTCGGCAACTTGCTCAGCAACGCCATCAAATACTCACCAGAAGGCGGCAACGTCCTCGTCTCGCTCGAACGGATCGACGATCAAGTCGTCATAAAAGTACGCGATAACGGAATCGGCATCCCTTCGTCCGCTCTGCCGAACTTATTCGGAAAATTTTATCGTGTCGACAATTCGGATCGTCGTAAAATCGGCGGCACCGGGCTTGGCCTTGCCATCTGTAAAGAAATCACTAAAGCACACGAAGGCCACCTTCATGTCGAATCAGTTTACGGTGAAGGCAGCACGTTCATCTGTGAATTACCGACTTTAAAAGAAGCGATTCATCAATGAACACGATTGGCATTTCAGCCGATCGTGTTTTTTCACCGCTTTTTGCTTTTTAATAAAGGAATCTTTTGGCATAATATAGAAAAACAATAGCAACGGAACAGAACAAGTTCACTCGGTTATACCTACGCCAATATTCTTACACGTCTTTTATAGAAAAGAAGTTATACTAAGGAAGAAGAGAGACACACGATTGGAGGTCATGAAGTTGGATCACCAGGACCCACCCGCGTTTTCAGAATTAGGCGACTTTAAACAATGGGGACGTTTTGATTTAAACGTTCCACTTCAAGGTGGACAAACCGAACTCCAGATTGCCGTATCAATCGTGAGAAACCACATCCCGCTTCGCTTAGGTGGTTTCTACATCATCGCGAACGAGGATCATATCCTCCATAGCGGTTCCCACGATTCAAACTTGCAAAAGCACATCATCCACTTGATCCAACAAGTACAGGCAGGGCATGCGGAACAAGAGTCACTTCTCCATGAATCGTTTTGGACGGTCCACTATTTTACTACACCATGAAAGAGACGATTCGGGCGTCTCTTTTTTTGTGCGTGAAAAAACGCCTCCCGAGGGAAGCGTTAATCCCATCTCGACATGATCGCGATAGATTTTTCATAGTACTCGGTAGCTAGTTTGTACTTTCCGTTTTCACGAAGCTCACGCGCAAGCCAGAGTGCGTATTTGTTTGTATATAGATATTCGTCAAACGACTCAAAGTATTGAACCGCTTTCTTTAGGCTGTTCATCAAACTAAGTTTGTCTTGTTCTTGATAACAGTTTTTGTAGATTTCGAAGTGGTAGATAAATTCATCTAAATCCTTTTGATTTCCCATAAGTGCAAATCCTTCTTCTAGCCACTTAATAATCCCTTTAGGATTTTCTAGTGCTGCGTATACTTCGATTAATGACAACACACTATACAGCCGGCTCTTAATTTCTGTTTTATACTCTAAGCTATTAATAAAATAATCTAATGCTTTTTCTTTTTCACCAAGAAGAGAATAAATTTCTCCCATGTTGTTGTATATCATTCCATAATAATGCTTTAAATCGGTTGCGCTAGTAACTTTAATCGCAAGATCATAATGCGATAATGATTCCATATAGCGTTTTCTTCTTTTATAAGCTAAACCGATAATTAAGTGACATTCAATAATCCTTTCCACATAAAAATTGTCTTTGAAGTAAGATAAAGCACTTCTTACATTCTCTATCGCTTGTAAAAAATCCGTGGATTTATAATATATACCTCCCATAATATATCTCATATCGGCTAGTTCCCAGTCGGGTATGTGCGAACTAGACAATCCGTCATTTAGCTGTTCTAACAATTCAAGAGAACCTTCTTTGTCGCCTAGTTGAAATAATGTTAAAGCTTTCATTAATGCGTATCTTAATTTATCATCACGGTCTAGTTGATCTTCAATCCATCCAAGTTCTATAAAGTACTTTCCATCTCGACCAGGCATTAGTTCGAATCGAGCTAAAGTCATTAACAAAGTCGTATACAATTCCTTTGATTGAGAGACGACAGGACTTGTAATGTACTTTTCCACTTTTATTTGTTTATCTTTATCATTTCTAGTTAAAATTGCATCTTTTAACGTCTCACGAATTTCGTGTTTAATCCCTTGAACCTGTTCGCTAAAGTCAAAATACAGAGGGACATCTAATCCAAGCCTTTTAAAAATAAGTTCTAGTACTTCTTCACTAGGCGTAGTTTGATTATTCTCAATTTTACTTAAATATGAAATGGAGCAGATTCCCCTCGCAAGCACGGACTGTTTCATATTATTGCGCATTCGCTCTACTTTAATTAGGTTCCCGTAGTTATATTCCATTTCAAGTAGTAGCCCCTTCGTCCCAAATTTAACGACTATTTATGATTATTCAGGTTATTTTAACGATAATCAGGAAAATGCATTCAAAAAAACGATAAAATACACCTTTTATCACTTCCATTTTCCCAACCAGTAACAGTCCAATAGTCTAATTATCCGTGATAAAATTTAACTATGCAAAAGAAGTAACGATTTCTTTATTAGGTAAATCGATTCAAATTAAAAATAATAAAAGGTAATTCAAAATTCGGAGGTGAATAGAACGAATGGGTAAATTAAACTTTCTACTCGCAGAAGATTATATTAAACCTAGAATTTACTTCCATCCGAAGCAAACGTCTTCTTTTAAGGTATCTTATTCCTATGCTGACACTAATCAGTTTGAGGGATTAGAGCATTTGACCCAATTGTTACGTTCATCTAAAGGCTTCATCCTCAACGCGTTTCAAATTGATTACTATCAGGCTTTACCAAAACTGATTGCTAGAACGCTTCAAGAAAATCGTTCTCATAAAAAGCTATACATTCTTGGGCCTGAACTGTCTCTCTCTATTCTAAAGCGCAGTTCAAAAACAGTCTATGAGAAACATTTTCACGAGTTCGGCTATATCAACATTGAACAGGATCAACAAAGTGTTGTTAGCCAGTGTCTGTCTTTATTGAAAGAAGGACACATCTTATATATTCTCCCAGAAGCATCAATCTGTTGGAGACCAGAACCACTCCAACAGTTTGAAAATCAATTTCCTCCTCTTTGCAGCACACTGCTCAGTCAAGAAGCCCATGTTCCAATTTTGTCATCTGCTACGACAGAAGAGTCTGACAAAGTTACGCTCTATGAACCGAACATGCCACAACAATTCATCGGAGATTTTGAATCACGGATTGAACAACAATCTGAAGCAATCTACACATTGCTAGAATCGCCATTCTCTGACTACTGAGCAACATCACACTAGGGATCATAGCTTATCCACATAAACCAACACATCGGAGGAATTCAATCATGAAAAAAGTAACTGGTATCTTCTTTATCGCAGCAGCAATTCTCCTTTTAGGAAGCTCATTTAAACCAATGGCTGAAGACTTTCCTCGTCTCGGTAAAATTGAACCTATCATTAAACCAATGGCCGAAGACTTCCCACGTCTAGGAAAAATTAATGAACCTGTTCTCAAACCAATGGCCGAAGACTTCCCACGTCTAGGTTGAAAATAAAAATCGAGTATAGATTTATTGAACTCCTATCACTTTCTTGAGAGACGCCTCTGTGCGTCTCTTTTTTTACTCCGGGTGCGACTATCGTTCTATTTTTTAAAAAAAGATAAACAATTTACATATTAATCTCCATTTTTTTCTTGTTTACTTATATAATAGCGAAGACATGAAGACGATTTCATTTCATCGTTATTTCAAAGATTCAAGAAAAAGGAGCGAATCACGATTGAACATAGAAAAAACACCTTGGCATTTAAAACTCTTACTTAGCACATCCCTCGTCTTCACTGGCGCAGCAGTCATCCCGCTCGAGCTTTCACAGACCGGATTTGAATCAACTCGTGTCGAAGCGGCCACTACATATAAAACAACAGCTAATTTAAATCTTCGCCTTAGTGCAGCGACTTGGAGCAAAGTCCTTCTGACAATCCCAGCAGGCGCGACGATCAAATACATAAGCAAGTACGGCTCGTGGTATAAAGTCTCTTACGGTGGCAAGACGGGGTACGTCGCTTCACAGTATGTGAAGCAGACAACCGCTTCGACGATGACGACTAGTTCAACGAAAGCCTATACGACAACCGTCAACTTAAATTTACGGAAAAGCGCCTCGACGAAAGGTACGATTCTATTGACGATTCCAACAGGGAAACGAGTGACTTATGTCAGCACATACGGTTCATGGTACAAAGTGACGTATGGCGGACAGACCGGTTACGTCTCCTCACAATATTTAAAAGCTTCAAGTCCATCGACAACGACAAGCTCGACAAAAGCTTATACGACGACTGTCAACTTGAACTTGCGGAAGAGTGCCTCGACGACCGGAACGGTATTGCTTACCATCCCGTCTGGCCGCAATGTGACTTACCGGGGGACGTATGGCTCGTGGTATAAAGTTTCTTACGGTGGGAAGACCGGCTACGTCGCAGCGCGCTATTTGAAAGCGGGCACAACGACGACACCCACTACTTCAACCGGATCAGGACGCACCGTCGTCATCGATGCCGGTCATGGCGGGAACGATCCGGGTGCGGTTTACGGATCTGTCCAAGAGAAAGTCATTGCACTCGACATCGCTAAGCGCTTGGCGAACACACTATCGAGCACGTACAACTATAACGTCAAAATGACTCGTGCAAACGATGGCTACTTATCCCTCGCCCAGCGCGTCTCGTTGACAAAGTCATATAAAGGGAGCGCTTTTGTAAGCGTCCATGCCAACTCGGCACCGAGTACGGCCTACCACGGCCATGAAGTGCTCGTCCCAACGACGGAGAGCTACACGACAAACCCTTACGTCTCCGCAAGTCGCAATTTAGGCGCGGCCATCAACCGTGAACTCGGCGTACGCATCCCAACGATTCGTAACCGTGGCGTGAAGTATCAAAACGTGTATGTCATTGGAAAGAATACCGTCCCGTCGACGCTCGTCGAATACGGATTTATTGGCAATGCGAACGATCGCGCTCATCTGACGAGTACGACATATCGTCAACGGATGGCTGATGCGACTGCTTCCGGCATTCATCAATTCATGCGTTCATCGAACTAATTCAAAGAGACCTGGCTGAATGTTTGATATGCTCCCCAATAGGTAGACAGATGAAATAACAAATCTGTTTATCTATTGGGGAGTGTTTTTTTATGGCGAGAAGTCGGCATTCGATTGAACAAAAACTGAGTGCACTACGTATGCTGGAAGA
>NZ_SJUT01000015.1:0-18169 GCF_004336795.1 Exiguobacterium sp. SH4S7 | reverse complement strand
TCTTCCAGCATACGTAGTGCACTCAGTTTTTGTTCAATCGAATGCCGACTTCTCGCCATAAAAAAACACTCCCCAATAGATAAACAGATTTGTTATTTCATCTGTCTACCTATTGGGGAGCATATCACATCTCGTCTGCGGTTTTTTGCGTTTTCAATCTCAAAATTCGGGGATTAAGAAGAAGATGCTGATTATCGGAGGATGACGTCATGGAAATGCACAACGGGAACTTATATTGGCCGATCACTGAGTCGGAACAGATCGTCTTACAAAAACCGATCCAAAAAGAACAGTACGACGTGCTCGTCATCGGAGCCGGCATGTCCGGCACATTGACGGCTTACACGCTTTATAAGGACGGCATCGACTTCGCCGTCCTCGACAAAGGGAAAGTCGGAGCCGGAAGCACGTCGGCGAACACTGGGCTCATCCAGTATTCAAACGACATCATGTTGCATGAGCTCGCTGATCAGATCGGGGAAGTCGATGCCGTCCGCTTCTATAAATTATGTAGGGAGGCGGTCGATGCGCTCGACGAGGTCGCCGAGACCGTCGACGCAAAAGACGTCTACATCCGACGCGACAGTCTTTGCTTCGCGAGCGAGGAGGCAGATGTCTCCAAACTGAAACGTGAATATGAGATGCTCACCAAGCACGGGTTTGACGCTGAATGGCTTGATCAAACGGCACTCCAAGACCGGTTCCCATTTGATAAACCGGCCGCACTGATCACAAAAGGCGATGCTGAAGTCAACCCGCTCACGCTCAGCCGTCAAGTCGTTCGCCACCTATCGATGAACGACGTTCCGATTTTCGAGGAGACGGACGTGACGGAAGTCGTGCCTGACGGGGACGGCTGGCTCGTGTTGACGCCTGAAACAACGTTCAAGGCTAAGCATGTCATCTTCGCGACCGGTTACGGGCCGGCACCACTGCTCGACACCCATCGCATCGAGCTCAACCGTTCCTACGCCATCGCGACGAACCCAATCAAGGATTTCAAAGATTGGGACGGGCAGGCACTCATTTGGGAGACGAAACGTCCTTACCTCTACTTGCGGACGACGGTCGATGGCCGGATCATCGCCGGTGGCCTCGACGAAGAAAAGCCGGAAACGCCTCATAGTGAGGCGCTCATCCGTAATCGGGCCGAGCGGATTCGCCAAGAAGTAGCGGCGCTGTTCCCAATGTACGATTTGACAGTCGAATACGCTTGGGCAGCTCTGTTCGGTGAATCGATCGACCACCTGCCCTTCATCGGGGAACACCCGGACCGGAAAAACCTGTTCTACCTGCTCGGGTATGGCGGCAACGGTACGGTTTACAGCATGTTAGGTTCTAAAATCTTGAGTGATTTAGTGCGCGGCATCGACAATTCGGATGCCCGGCTCGTACGATTAGATCGGACGCGTTAATCCCCTGGCGATCAGGGGATTTTTTCATACATAAGATCGGAAGTGATAACCATGAAATCGAAACGAAAACCGAAGTGGGTATATCGTCTGAGACGAGCGCTGCTGCTCGTCCCGGCCATCGCGTTCACCGTTTACGTGTGGCCGAATGACCCGCCGAAACAGAAAGACAAAACCGAGCAGATGTCTCAGCACGAAGCAGCTTATACGATTGAAGCGAGCAAACCGATACATGAAGATGACGCGGTCCGCTATGAATACGATGTCGTCGTCCACGGACGTCCTGACGTCGAGACGCTCCAGTCCATCAGCCATGACGTCATGAGTGAGGTGACCGAACGAGACACGTTCCAAGCCGCATTGATCCGTTTCTATGATCACGAGGCGTATATTGGCACGGACTCTCCCCTCGGTCAGGCCGTCTACGCGCCAGGAGGCGACTGGTCGCTCGCCGAGACGGTCGAGGCCGGTGACTACGACGACATGGTGTTCGGTTGGCAGCTTCGCGAGAAGGAATGGACCGGCCAACTATCTGAAGGCGAGGTACGTGTCTGGGAAGAGTGGAACAAGATTTACGAGGCGAAACAATCCAACGACCCTGATTTGAAAGCAAAAGTGACCCGGACCATCTCGACGAAATACGATCTCGAGCCTGAAAAAGTGCAGCATATCGTCTTGAAACAGAGCGTTTGGGCAGCGTTGTGACACCTTTCGTTCACTGAACAAGCAGGACTTCCCTCCCCCAACGGCTAACTGTATGGGGCAGGGATTTTTTGCTGAATCGTGCTCCAGAAAGGACGACACCTTATGAGACGCTCCGTTATCGTCTTGGTTTTATTGCTCCTGATCAACATTAGTATTTCACCCGAAAACGTCGAAGCTGCGACACCAGCCCCATATCAAGTAAGCGTCTCCGCTGGCACCATACTTTATCAATTTTCAGGCAAGACACTCATCCCGAAGACGACGCTAAAAAGCACGAAAATATTTCGAGCCGTCACGACATCGGGTGCCTACTATCGCCTCGTTGACGGAAGAACGACCTGGTACGTAAGGAAGCAAGATGGACGACTGATTTCGACGAACCTATCGTTAACCGCGATTGCGGACTCGGCAAACACACGGCTTATTCACGAATACATGAGGACGCTGACGCGCGGACACATCCCCTACTATTACGACGAGCTGAAAGACTCGACTGCCATCGCCCGAGCCGACGCCGCCATAAAGGGGAATTGGTATATCCCATCACCACCCTATCAGTTGCGCGTCCCAAATATTGATACATATCGATTCGACAAGTACGTCCCAAACGTCGATTCAAACTCATTCAAGTTTCAAATCCACTATTTCACGACACTTAACCAACTGACGCAAGCTTACGCCGCCACCGGACAAGATGAGTATCTCCGTTACGGGAAGCGAATCATCTCGAGCTGGACGAAGCAATATCCGATTTCTGCCTATACGCGCCACCCATGGCCTTACCATGACCACGGTACCGCGATCCGTACGTTCCATTTGCTCAATTTTTGGAACGTATTCCGGACATCACGCGTCAATACTGACCCAGCGTTCTCACAACTGTTTGCGAAAACACTTTATGAACACGCGACGCTCTTGGCGAAGACGAGCTTTTATAAACCGAATAACAACCACGGTATCTTTCAAGACATGGCGCTCTCGGCCGTTGCCGAGACGCATCGATCCTTTGACCGCTCTGCGGCTTGGCGAGGGCTCGCCACAACCCGCCTGACGAGACAACTGAACCATAGTTTAAGTGCGGACGGCGTCCATCTCGAACACTCACCCTACTATCAAATCTATCTATATGACACACTCGCCCGCTTCAATGATTGGGCGTCGGCAAATCGTTTTGAGCTGTCGAGTCGAATGCGTGACGTGAAAGACATGCCGGTGGCGCTCACGTATATGCTCAAACCGAACGGCACGTTGCCGATGTTCGGCGACACACCGTCCATCACCCACCGGACGAACGCCATCCCTTACATTGAACGGTATCCCCACCTCCTCTATGCGATGACGGGAGGCAAGGCCGGAGTGCAGCCTACGGTCAAGGCAGGCCGACTGTCCAACCAATACGCATTCTTCAGGCAACATTGGGGAGGACGCTCCGGACCGTTCCAAGACGCCGTCCAAGTGACGATGACGGCTGGTTACCATAGCAACATCCATAAACATGCTGACGACCTGTCCATCGACTTGTACGGTTACGGCCGCGATTTCCTAGTCGAGAGCGGACGTTATGCGTACACGAAGCGTCCTGAACGGAACGTCGTGCTCCAAGCCGCTGCTCACAATACGGTTCACGTTGCCGGGCAAAGCTTCCGATTGATCCCGAGCAACTTGCGACGAAGCCAGATCACGTCGGTCGGGACCTCCTCGATTCAGTGGACGGCTTCCGGGACGAGCCAATTGATCGGGAACGGCATGTCGCACACTCGGCGTCTCGCCTATGACCGTGACGGGACGGTGCTCGTCTATGACCGGGTCACGAGTCCGGTGACCGAATCGTTCGTCCAGCGGTTCCATCTCGGTGTCGGATTGCACCGGGTGGCGAGTGGCAGTCGATACGCTTACTTCAAAGACGCGGCTGGCCGCTCGCTCCATCTCCTGCAACTTGAGGTCGGCTCGATTCCAAAACTCGCCGTCGGGTCGAGCCACGTCTCGTACCGCGATTACGATTGGCAACAACGGAATCAAGTCGCGACAACGAAGCGCGGGAAAGGTGTGACGTACTTGACACTCCTTCACATCGGGGAAAAACCGACGAAAATCAGTTCCTACAAGATGGAGACGACCTCCCGCCACTATATCGTCCGATACACCTTATCAGATGGAACGACGAAGACGTTGTCGATGCTGCGCTAACCGACCCCCATTTTAAAATGGGGGTTTCTTCTCGTAGCGTTAGGGAAAAACCGTAAAGTAGGTCAATCACGGCTTACGTCGGGAGAGCATATACTTATGGGGAGGCAACATGATGGGGAATAAAAAAGAAGAACAGTTGAAACAACATACGATCGACAATGAACAAACAGCAGGACTGACGACGAACCAAGGACTGAAGATGGCGGAGGATGAGTTCTCGCTCAAAGCGGGGCTTCGGGGACCGACGCTCATCGAAGATTTCCACTTCCGTGAAAAAATGACGCACTTTGACCATGAACGGATTCCTGAACGAATCGTTCACGCGCGCGGCGTCGGTGCCCACGGAGAATTTCAAGTATACGAGTCACTTGCCGACTATACGAAAGCGGATTTCCTGAACGATCCTGCGAAAGTGACGCCTGTCTTCGTCCGCTTCTCGACGGTTCAAGGTTCGCGTGGGTCCGGCGACACGGTCCGTGACGTCCGTGGATTTGCGACGAAGTTTTATACGGACGAAGGCAACTATGACCTCGTCGGAAACAATATGCCGGTCTTCTTCATCCAAGACGCCATCAAATTCCCGGACCTCGTCCACGCGGTGAAACCTGAACCGCACACGGAAGTCCCGCAAGGCGGGAGTGCCCACGACACGTTCTGGGATTTCGTCGGCCAAAACCATGAGGCGGCTCACCACGTGATGTGGGCGATGAGCGACCGCGGCATCCCGCGCAGCCTGCGCATGATGGAAGGGTTCGGCGTTCACACGTTCCGACTCGTCAACAAGGAAGGGAAAGCCCATTTCGTCAAGTTCCATTGGAAACCGAAGCTCGGTGTCCACTCGCAAGTGTGGGACGAGGCGCAAAAGGCCGTCGGGAAAAACGCCGACTTCCACCGCGTCGACTTGTATGAGGCGATCGATAAAGGCGACTACCCGGAATGGGAACTCGGACTGCAGATGATCCCAGTCGAAGACGAGTTCAAGTTCGACTTCGATATCCTCGATCCGACCAAACTGTGGCCGGAAGAAGAGATCCCGGTCAAACTTGTCGGGAAGATGACGCTCAACCGGAACGTCGATAACTTCTTCGCCGAGACCGAACAGGTCGCATTCCATCCAGGGCACATCGTTCCCGGCATCGACTTCTCGAACGACCCGCTCCTGCAAGGGCGCTTGTTCTCATACACAGATACACAGCTATCACGTCTCGGCGGACCGAACTTCCATCAGATCCCGATCAACAAACCGGTCTGTCCGTTCCATAACAATCAACGCGACGGCATGCATCAAATGTCGGTCCATAAAGGCCAGACGAGCTACCATAAAAACGCGCTCAACAACAATCAGCCGGCACCTGTGCCGGTCGACCAAGGTGGATTTGAGCATTACCAAGAGAAAGTCGATGGTCACAAAGTCCGTGGCCGCAGCGACAGCTTCCTCGACTTCTACTCACAAGCCAAAATGTTCTACAACAGCATGACCCCGGTCGAAAAGCAGCACATTCAAGACGCCTACAGTTTCGAGCTCGGCAAGTGTGAATCAGACATGGTGAAAGAAAATGCCGTCGACTTGTTGAACCGGATCGACCGTCACCTCGCCTCGGTCGTCGCCGACAACTTAGGCGTCGCACTGCCTGCCGAGAACAACGAAGTCGTCTCGGACAAAACATCGCCTGCCCTCAGCATGGCGGACACGATCTCGAAACCGGATACGAAGAGCGTCGCCGTCCTTCTCGCCGGTGATGTCGATGCCGTGCAAGTGAAGGCGTGGGTCCAAGCGCTCGCCGACAAAAAAGTGAACTATAGCCTCGTCGGGAAGAAATCGTACACGCTCGGTGACCTGAAAGTGAAAGAGACGTACGATACGGTCGACTCGAGCCTGTTCGACGCCGCTTTCCTCGTCAGCGCCGCGAGTTCGGTCGAAGACGACGTCCTCGAGTTTATCGAGAACACGTATAAACACTTCAAGCCGCTCGCTTTGCACTTACACGATGATTCAGTGCTCAATCAGTGCCGCGTCAAGACGGACCAACCTGGCGTCTACACGTTCAAACAGCACAGTCTCGACGGATTCGACACGTTCATCGACGGGATTGCCAAAGCCCGGTTCTGGGACCGCGCTTGACGATTCACGAACAGAAGGACTCAACTCGGTATTTTCGAGTCGAGTCCTTTTTTGTCCACCCTTCTTTTCCACGCCTGCAAACGTTATACTAGGTGGGGTATAAGTTGATGGAGGAGGAATCGTGTCATGCGAAATAAGATTGATTCATATGTGACTGACACCGAGCAACAACGCCGTCTGTATAAACGGACGTTGTTCGTCGTCGTGCTGTCTCAAATTTTCGGGGGTGCCGGCCTCGCCGCAGGCATAACCGTCGGGGCGCTCCTCGCCCGCGACCTGCTCGGGACCGATGCGTATGCGGGTGTCCCGACGGCGCTGTTCACGCTCGGCTCTGCCGGCGCCGCGTTTCTGATCGGGATGATATCGCAACGGGTCGGACGCCGGTTCGGACTCGCGACCGGGTTCTTGACGGGATCCCTCGGTGCGTTCGGTGTCATCTTTGCCGCCGCGTTCGAGAGCGTACCGCTCTTGTTCGTGTCGCTCCTTATTTACGGGGCCGGGACGGCGAGTAACCTCCAGGCCCGTTACGCCGGAACGGATTTGGCGAATGCGACCGAACGGGCGACCGCGGTCAGTATCGCCATGGTATCGACGACGTTCGGTGCCGTCGCCGGACCGAACTTGGTCGAACCGATGGGGCGGGTTGCTGACGCCATCGGCATCCCGACGCTTTCTGGTCCGTTTTTACTCGCGGGAGCCGCCTACTTCGTGGCCGGTCTCATCTTGATCGTGTTTTTGAACCCTGACCCGCTCCTCGTCGCCCGAGCCATCGAATCGAAACGGAAACAATCGACAGACGCGACGCAACGTCAACCCGAAGAAGTCCACTCTCGTCTTGGCGTGTACGTCGGTGCTTTCGTCATGGTGCTCAGCCAAATCGTCATGGTCGCCATCATGACGATGACACCTGTCCACATGCGGCAGCACGGCCATGAACTGAGCGCGGTCGGTCTCGTCATCGGCTTCCATATCGGCGCGATGTATTTACCCTCGCTCGTGACCGGCGTGCTCGTCGACAAAGTCGGCCGTGAAATCATGGCCATCGCTTCCGGGGTGACGTTATTCTTCGCAGGCGTCGTCGCGGCGTTCGCACCGGCCGACTCGCTGTTCTTGTTGATCGTCGGCCTCGTCTTGCTCGGTGTCGGTTGGAACTTTGGTCTCATCAGTGGGACGGCCATCTTGGTCGATGCGACGACACCCGAGACGAGAGCGAAGACGCAAGGATCGGTCGACGTCTGGATCGCCTTGTCCGGCGCCTCGGGCGGCATGCTGTCCGGTATCATCGCCTCCCAGTCGAGCTATTTGACGCTATCACTGCTCGGTGGGATCGTTTCACTCGTTCTCGTACCGATCGTCCTCTGGTACCGCCGCCACTTGATCTAATGAAAAACCGATCCGCTCACGCGAATCGGTTTTTCATGCACAATGCGTCGTCTCTGACAAGCTCTCATCAATTTGCTATACTCCTTTAGTTATGTTTACTAACTATTTAGGTTCAAACAAATAAGGAGGCGTCATCGCCGATGCAATTGACCGCACAAAAATTATGGACGAAAGACTTCCTCATCATCTCGCTCGTCAACTTCTTCTTGACGCTCATCTTTTTCTTGCTCATGGTAACGATCGGTGTCCACGCCGTTGCGACGTACGGCGCGACGACAAGTGAGGCCGGTCTCGTGACCGGGATCTTCATCATCGGTACGCTCGTCGGCCGGCTGTTCATCGGACGATTGATCGATTCAATCGGACGGCGCAAGACGCTGTTGATCGGGCTGACCTTCTTCACGGCCACAATCCTGCTCTATTTCGTCGACCTCGGCGTCGGCTTCCTACTGTTCACCCGCTTCGTGCACGGTCTCGGCATGGGTTTATCGAGCACAGCGACCGGCACGATCGTCGCCCAGATCATTCCCGGAGCGAGGAAAGGTGAAGGTATCGGGTACTACAGCATGAGCTCGACGCTCGCCACCGCCATCGGCCCGTTCGTCGGCTTGCTGATGAGCCAATATACGAGTTTCTCGACCATCTTTATCGCTTGTCTCGTCGTCGGCGTCGTCAGTTTAGTGAGCGCCTTGTTCGTCACCGTTCCCGAGGCCGACAATCCGGAAATCGTTCGCGGATTGTCACTTAAGGCGTTCGTCGAGCCGAAGGCGTTACCGATCGCGCTCATCATCGTGATCGCCGCGCTCAGTTTTTCGAGCGTCTTGTCTTACATCAACTTTTACGCGACCGAACTCGACCTCGTCGAAGCGGCGAGCGTCTTCTTCCTCGTCTATTCGATTTCCGTCCTGTTGTCGCGCCCGATCACGGGACGGCTCATGGACGCGCGTGGCGCCAACGTCGTCATGTATCCGGCCATCTTCATCTTCGCGGTCGGGCTGCTCGTCCTTAGCCAAGCGACGAGCGCTTTGGGCCTTTTACTCGCCGGCGCGTTGATCGGGCTCGGCTTCGGCAATATTCAGTCCGGTACACAGGCCATCGCCGTCAAGGCGGCCTCACCTGGACGGATGGGGATGGCGACGTCGACGTTCTTCATCGCCCTCGACGCCGGGCTCGGCTTCGGTCCCTACTTCATCGGGCTACTCATCCCGCTGACCGGTTTCTCTACCATCTATCTGTTGCTCGCCGGGGTCGTCGCCTTCACGATTTTCTTGTATTACGTGATGAACGGCCGTCAAGAACGGGACCGTCTCAAACAAGCTGCCTGACAGGACTTTCACAGTCCTGTCTTTTTTGGAATGTTCACACATCTTTTTATGAATGTTGTAATATAAGAATGACGTGTCAAAAATTCGACTGAAATGAGGGACATTATGCGCGCCGACCAGACGATCCAACACCATTCTTCCATCCTGCTCCAGACGTTCGACAAAATCTCGGATTTTGTGTTCTTCATGGAAGTGGACGGTTCGACCTATCGCTATGTATTTGTGAACGAGCCGGGGAAGCAGGCCATCGGTTGGACAGACGCTGACGTCGGAAAGTGTGTCGGCGACATGGTTCCGGCCGAGACGGCCGCACTCATCACCCACCATTATGACGAGGCGATTCGCGCACGAAAGAGCATCGTCTATGAAGACTGCCGCCTCGCTGATTCGTTCTACTCAGAAACACTCGAGTACCAAGATGTGATCTTGTTGCCGCTTCATTATTTCGAGTCGGAAGTGACGCCGGTATTTGACGAATCCGGTGCCTGCACCCACGTCATCTCGGTCGTTCGGGAAGTGACGGAGCGGAAACGGCGTGAGCTCGAGCTATCGATTTTACGTGACCAGCATGAGTCGTTGCGCCGCTACTCGCCCCACGGCATTTTCGTGCTCGACCCCGAACTTCGGGTCAAGTCGATCAATCCTGCCGTCACAAACATCACCGGCTATTGCGAGGCCAACTTCATCAACCGTTCGTTCCTCGACTGGCTGCCGGACTCGGAACAACCGCTCGTCCGCGAGGGACTCCAGTTCGCCTTATCCGGAAAGCCCCACAAGTACGGGGTCACGGCGCATGATAAGACGGGTGAAGCGCTCGACCTCGCCGTCTTGAACATCCCGATCGAGATCGGCGGCAACATCACCGGCCTGTTCGCCATCATCATCGATCATACGCCGGAGAAGACCGCCGAACGAGCTTTACAAGAGAGCGAGCGACGCTATCGCCAGCTCATCGAGACGATTCCAGAAGGGATCATCGTCCATAAAGACGGCCTAATTTTATATGCGAACGCCGTGGCGTTAGAGACGATCGGGGAGACGTATATCGAGAGCGAATCCATCTTTACATATATCGCTGCCGAATACCATGAGGTGACGAGGACACGCCTTTCTGCCTTGCAGCTCGGTGATCCTGTCCAAGACACGGAAATCGTCCTTGTCACGCCGGCCGGTCAGCACTTACACGTAGATATCGGCAGTCTATTGATTGATTATGAAGGGGCGACCGCCGTGATGACCGTCCTGCGTGATGTGACCGAGAAACGAGAGATGGAACGGGCGTTACGCCAAAGTGAGACGCAGTACCGACTGATCACGGAAAACATGAGCGACCTCGTCTGCATCCTCGAGCGCGACGGCCGTGTCCGCTACGCCTCGCCGTCCCACCAGAGCGTCCTCGGCTATGCGCCTTCGGTTTACGAAGGCAAGAATACGCTCGACTTCATCCACCCGGAAGACGTCACGCCGACGAGACAACAGCTCAAAGCGATGACGGCCGGCAGTGAGCCGCTCACTCTCGAGTTTCGTCACCTCCACCACGATGGCAGATGGATTTGGCTCGAGACGAAGATTCAGGCTATCTATGAAGAAGCGACGTTGCTGCACTATTTAACGGTCACCCGTGAGATCATGCAACGTAAAGTACTCGAGAAACAACTGAAACACTTAGCTTACCACGATACGCTGACCGAGCTCCCGAACCGCCGTTACTTCTTGGCTTACTTAGAAGAGGCACTCTCGAGGGTCGAAGAGGACGGCGAGGAGCTGGCCATCCTCTCGCTCGATATCGATCATTTCAAACAGATCAACGACACGCTCGGACATGACGTCGGTGACGAGCTGCTGCGACAGTTCTCACTCCGTCTCACCCAGGCGCTACGGAAACAAGACGTGATCGCCCGCTTCGGCGGCGACGAGTTCTCTGTATTGATCCGCTATACCGATTTGTCAGCACCTGACCGGGTCGCGGACAAGCTGATTGCTTCGCTCCAGCACCCGTGGCAGATCGAAGGCCACACGTTCGTCACGACGTCGAGTGTCGGTGTCGCTCGTTACCAATCAGGCATGACAAAGAAACGATTGCTCAAGCAAGCCGATCTCGCACTTTATGAAGCCAAGTCGAACGGCCGCAACCGATATGTGATGTTTCAAGACCGCTGACTAGCGGTCTTTTTTCACGTGAAACATTAACGTAGTTAGCCTAAACACGAACATTAAGAATATAAATAACGTTATTGTATTGAAAATATACATTTTTTCGATACATCCCTTTGACTTTCATCAAAAAATGCGTTACATTACCGAATGGGCGAAGTATTTCTAGACAACTCAATTAAAATGTTCGTAAATAGGGGTGCAAACGATGGATAAAGTGTTTGATTATGAAGATATTCAATTGATTCCGGCAAAATGTGTCGTCGATAGTCGTTCGGAATGTGACGCGAGCGTCACACTCGGCGGCCTCACGTTCCGCCTTCCGGTCGTTCCGGCAAATATGCAGACGATCATCGATGAGAACGTGGCGCTCTCGCTCGCTGAGAACGGCTATTTCTACATCATGCATCGGTTCAATCCGGAAACGCGGCTACGGTTCATCGAAGACATGCACGGACGTGGCCTGTACGCGTCAATCAGTGTCGGTGTGAAAGAAGACGAGTATCGGTTCGTCGAACAGCTCGCCGAAGCGGGACATACACCAGAATTCATCACAATCGATATCGCACACGGCCATTCGAACGCGGTCATCCGGATGATCCAACACATCAAACAGCATCTTCCGAGCTCGTTCGTCATCGCCGGGAACGTCGGGACACCGGAAGCGGTCCGTGAGCTCGAGCATGCCGGGGCGGACGCGACGAAAGTCGGCATCGGACCGGGCAAAGTGTGCATCACGAAAATCAAGACCGGCTTCGGGACAGGCGGTTGGCAACTCGCCGCGCTCCGCTGGTGTGCCAAGGCGGCGACGAAACCGATCATCGCGGATGGGGGCATCCGCACGCACGGCGACATCGCCAAATCGGTCCGCTTCGGGGCGTCGATGGTCATGATCGGCTCACTGTTCGCCGGTCACGACGAGTCTCCGGGGGAGACGTTCGAGCAGGACGGGAAACTGCTCAAAGAATACTTCGGGTCGGCTTCTGAATTCCAAAAAGGGGAACGGAAAAACGTCGAAGGCAAGAAAGTGTTCGTCGAGCACAAAGGGGCGCTTCAAGACACGTTGACCGAGATGGAGCAAGACCTCCAGTCGGCCATCTCATACTCGGGTGGGAACAATCTCGACGCGTTACGTACCGTCGATTACGTCATGGTGAAAAACTCAATCTTTAACGGGGATAAAGTATACTAAAAAAAGCGGCTCGCGTGAGCCGCTTTTTTTATGGATGAATCAACCGTTTCGTCATCATGTAGTAATCAGAACCAGGCGGGTAATCATAGAGGACACCGGCCACATCATAACCGAAGCGTCCATAAAACGTTTTCGCCTGGAATGAGAACGTCGTCAGTTTCACTTGTCTTGCTCCAAGTCCCCTTCCGCGACCTGCAATCGGCTCGTCAACAATTGTTGAAACACCTTATCCTCATCGTGAATCCGTTTAATCTCCATCACGTCTCACCGTTCGATCCATTCACGAAGAAGGTGATCAGCTCTTGCTCCTCTTCGTCAACCTCTCGACCAGTAATCTGTTCATACTGAGACGTGATCGCATCTCTATTTCCAGGGGAATCGAGAGAAATCTGGGCTAAACGTCGAAGCATATCACGGTCTTTCTCATATTCCGCTCGCGTCGCTACGTGCCCGTGCGACCAGACGTACGCCTCAGCCTCGAACGTGTCGAGGACGCTCAATAACCGTAACGTCTCGACTGCGGTCATCCTCCAAGATGAGGCATAGAGGTTCGCATAGAGCGCGTCCCCTAGAAATAGCACTTTCTCTTCTGGCACGTAAGCCACAACCGCGTCGGCAGCATGATCCCCACCGACGTGTTTCAACAAGACGTGGACCCCACCAAGGTCGAGCGTTACTGTATCATCGAACGTCACGGTCGGTAAAACGACCTGCATCGAACGAACGTCTCCAAACTCGAGCCGAATCGCATCGGCGCAAAACGCGATTTCGATTCCGCTCTCGACGCGTTCGTCGAGCGAGTCGTCATCCCATTTGTACGGCATCATTCGTTCGATACGCGCTTTCGTCGCCACACTCGAAATCGATACCGCATCTCGTAACGCGGACAGACCGAAAATATGATCCCAGTGCCAATGTGTCAAAGCGACGAGCGAAGGACGCTCGATTCCCCGCTCGGCCAAGGCGTCCAAAAACAAGTTGGCGTGAGCCTCCGAGTTCCCTGCATCAATCATGAGCGTATGCCGATCTCCGACGACTGCGCCGATGATTGGCCGGTCGGTCTCAGCGACTGGCGTCATGTACCAAAAGCAGTCCGAATAACGCTCTAGCGTTTGCATCGTCATCGTCCTCCTTTCTCGGTCAGTGTTTTAAGGATATCAAAAGATCTTCGATCATCATTTACAATTCGAATCGTCCGCGACGGCAATTGGTTGAGCAAGTTCAATTCCCGATGTTGCCGTTCAAGCAAAATCTCAATCGTCCCTTCAATATTGGATAATTCGCGATTGGTCCCGTATGTCTGTGACGTATAATAGTCAACAAATCCTTGCTTCCATTGTTCCGATCGCTCCGCAAAAACATTACTAAAGACGGTAGGAACGTCTTCCGTTTCTAAATAAATCACTGTCGGTTCAAGCGGTTTGATCAAATCCGCCACTTTCATGATATAGCTTTCTATTTGTTCATTCGATACGTCTTGCGCTACCATCCCGATGGTGAAAGGATTTTGAAGCAACACACATTCAAATATATATGATGTATCGTGTTGCTGTGCCAGCTCGACAAATCGTTTCCAACGCCCGAGCATGAGCGTGACGTGTTGTTCGAACGGCAACTCGTACACGTCCGTGCCCAGCACTTCTTCCTCAGAACCGAAGCGTACGAACACTCCACCATCATCTTGATCGATGACCTCACCATTCGCATAGTCAAACGATTTCACCCAATTGACTGCATGGACATCGACCGGATGACTTTCGTCTGACTCGGAATAAAACTTAGCCCTCGGAATAGCTACAGCAAGCCTTTCAGCGAAAGTTGTTTTCCCACTTCCAGGCAACCCTTCAACTAACCAAAGTTTTCCCATGTGACTTCCCCCTACTTGTTCTCTTGATACGAATCGTATACGTAATAGCCGTCCCCGCCACCGTTTTTAGCGATATACATCGCCGCATCCGAGTGATGGATGAGCGTGTCGAGGGAAGACAAACTAGCGTCAGAATATGCGACACCAATACTGGCCGAGAGATGTAGCGCCAATCCGTCCCCGACCGTTATTTCCCGGGAAATAACGGTCGTTAGTTGGTCAAAAACGGCTTCTTCAAGCGATTCCGGACCTGTCTCGATGACAATCAAAAACTCATCCCCGGCAAACCGGTACGCTTTCCCTGCATGCATGTGACTGAACGATCCGATACGTTTCGCCACTTCGACGAGCACTTCATCGCCGACGAGATGACCGTGCGTATCGTTGATTCGCTTGAAATCATCCAAATCGATGAACAGGAGCGCCACCGGCCGTTTCCGATTCATCGTCTGTCTCAAGTCCGTCATGAGCGAGTGACGGTTCGGCAATTTAGTCAGCCCGTCTTTTGTGATGAGCTCGATCACTTCCTGATGTTTACGTTCTCGGCGAATCTCGTTCTCCATCCAACGGGTCACGAGTAAGATCGTGTCCGTCATCTCGTGGATTGCCACCGCATCGGCGACATCGTTTAAACTGCCCTGCTCCGCCAGGAAGACGACCCATCCGAACGTCTTGCCTTCGTTTGATAACGGCAAGCTGATCATCGATGCGAATTCGACCCCTTCGAGGACGAGCTCCGAACGTTTCAATTTTTGATGCCCGACCGTCGCCAGCGCATGAACGTGCTGCAGTCGCTCGTCCGTCCAATCGATCCAGGCATCCCCATCGGCGGACAGGACGCGCTGGCGTGATTCTGTCGAGAAGATGACGGCATGCGAATAACCGATCCACTCCCTGAGCACTTCTTGGATTCGCTTCAGCTTGTCAGCAAACGGGGCTTGGATGGCCGTCACCTCGTACAGCGACTCGAGTGTCTGTTGACGCCGCTCTTGGGCACGTGCCTGTTCGGTCAATTCAATTTCGGCCATCACCCAACGCGCAAAATCTTCAAGCGTCTGCACCGCCTCATGCTCGAACGAGCGGGGCACTCCGTCGGTGACGCAGAGCGTTCCGATGACGTGTCCGCTTCTCGTCATAAGCGGCACACCCGCATAAAAGCCGATCCCTTCGAGCAACGGATTCTCACTCAACGCCTCCGCGGTTTTGACGTCTTCGATCACGAGGGATCCCTGACCGGTCACGACGCGGTCACATAGCGTCCACTTCCGATCGATGTGGGGTGGACTTTCGAAATTAGTACCTTGGCACGATTTGATCCACTGCCGGTCCGTTGTCAGGATCGAGATGAGCGCGATCGGCATCTCGAGCGTCTTCGCGACGAGTCGGCTGATGCGATCGTACCGTTCTTCCCGCGGGGTATCTAAAATTTCGAGCCGAAGGATTGTTTTCAATCGTTCGGCCTCTGTCTCATCGAACCGTGCCGCTAACTTGGACCGGTCCGAGCCGTCTAACCGCAGCGCCTCGTATTGACAGACGATTGTCTCAAGTGCCGGCTCGAGGTTAGAGAGCGAGAGCGGCCGGCTGAAGAAATAGCCTTGCACGTCGTCGCATCCGAGCCGCTGGATTGCACGGTACTGTGCTTCCGTCTCGACACCTTCCGCCGTGACTGCTAAGTTCAGTTTTTTAGCGAGTGCGACAATCAGTTTGACGATCTCATATTCTTTTAATCCGTTGTCTTTATCGAGCTGACTAATGAACGACCGGTCGATCTTGATGCCGTCGATGTCGAACATCTTCAAATAGTTGAGTGACGAATAGCTGACGCCGAAGTCATCAATCAAGATGCGGAATCCCGCCGCCTTCAAGTAGTCGACTGTCTGGATCCCGATGAGCGGTTCCTGCATGAGCGTATGTTCCGTGATCTCGAACTCGAACTGATCAGCTGAGAGGTCATACGTTTTAAGAAGCGGGATCAGGTTGCTTTGGACGTAGTCTTGACGGAACAAGACCGGGGACAAGTTGACCGCGACACGGCGGCCGTTGAACAGCCCGGGTCGATCGCTCAAATCGCGGCAGACGCGTTCGAACACGAACTCAGTGATGTCCTCGATCAACAGTGACTGCTCCGCAATTTTGATGAATGTTTCAGGCGAAATGTTTCCGAGCACGGTGTTCTTCCAGCGGACGAGCGCCTCGAAATGGACGGCGCCATTCCGACAGTCTACTTTCGGCTGATAGACGACGCCGAGTTCGCCTGCCTTCAATCCTTTATGAAGTTCCATCTCAATCGTCATCTCGTCGATGTAATGCTGCATATAATCGTCTTTCTCATACACTTTAATCATCTGTTTACCGGCTTGCCTTGCTTCTAGCAATGCCGTCGACGCGTTCATGATCACTTGGTCGGCGTCTTCACTGCCAGAACTGATACCGAGACAGCCGGACAGGGTGAACTCGGTCTCGGCAACATGGTACGTGTAATCCGCGATTGTCGCCAGTAAACGTTCCCCATGCATGTATGCTGTCTCGATCGAGGTATGCGGCAGTACAGCGATGAAATCTTCCCCGTCGACGCGGCCGATAATCGAGCCCTTCGGCAGCAAGTCAGATAAGTGACGGGTCATCTCTTTGATTAAACGTTGCGATCGCTCCACCCCTTGGAGCGACAGGATGATCTTAAAACGGTTGATATGGAAGCGCATGACGCTCGTCGCTTCCTCACGCTCTCGTGTGGCGAACAGTTTTTCAAGCTCGAGCTTCACTTTCATCAAGTTCGGCATGCCCGTCAAATAATCGATGTTCTCGATGCTGCTGAGTAGCTTCATCTCCGCATCTTCCGACAAATCGGTCGTCAAACCGAGAACGTAGCGCACTTCTCCAGTGGCGTCCTCGAGCGGCATGAGCATGGATGAGGCGAAGCGTGCGGTGTTGGCTTCTATGTTCATCTTTGACATGAAATAGACCGGCTCACGAGACGAAACGACCACATCATAGTGCAAAATCAACTCGTTCGCGACGTCCGGCGCATACATCTCGTGCAAATAGCGACCGCTCACATCGTCCGGAAGCGACGACGCGCGCTTCCCTTGCTCACTGACACGGACGTAACGATACCCTTTCGGCGTCACTTCCATCAAAAAGACCATTCGATACAAGCGAACGAATACATCAAACAAATAATGTGGATCGGCCTTCATCTGTTGCATACTTTACCTCCATACAATCTCCATTTCTTTTAGTTTAGAACTTTTACGCTGACTTGTTCATAAAACCGTTCAAAAAAAGGGAAAGTATTTTTGGAAATAGCTAAAAAAATCGGGTATAGGTAAATGAGTTTAGATGAAAAGTGAGGTGAACCGTCATGCTCAGTCGGAACGTCTATCCACAGACGCGACCAGGGAAATGGTCCGTTGTCCTGTTGCTCGCCGTCTTTCTGCTCTTAGTCGTCTCTGCTCTCATCGTCCAGTCGGGTCAACCGTTCAACTTCGACACCTTGTTCGATAACACATGGGGTGTCGTCTTCTCGATGTCAGCCATCGCCGCTGCCCTCGGTGCGTTCGTCGTCGGTCTATACACCATCCTCCGCAACCACGAACGCTCGGTCGCCGTCTTCTTTACTGTCTCTCTCGGCGGACTCGTCGCCTTGTTCGTGCTTATGCAACTGTTCCGCTAATCTAAAACGCTCCTTCCCGATATGATATGCTCCCCAATAGGTAGACAGATGAAATAACAAATCTGTTTATCTATTGGGGAGTGTTTTTTTATGGCGAGAAGTCGGCATTCGATTGAACAAAAACTGAGTGCACTACGTATGCTGGAAGA
>NZ_SJUT01000014.1:0-19446 GCF_004336795.1 Exiguobacterium sp. SH4S7 | reverse complement strand
ACAATCCCTTGTCTGGTGGCGATAGCGAAGCGGCCACACCCGTTCCCATGCCGAACACGGAAGTTAAGCGCTTCAGCGCCGAAAGTAGTTGGGGGTCTCCCCCTGTGAGGATAGGACGTTGCCAGGCCATATGAAGGACGACCAAGCACATGCTTGGTCGTCTTTTTCTATTTCTAAAACCGATTATTATTGACTTGGCCTTCCGATAACGTGGACATTTTCCGAATGATTTGAGAAGGATTCAACAGGAATGAACACAATTCTGAACTTTCTGAACATCGTGAATTGAATTGCACTTTCGAGCCATACCTGTTACCATTACAGAAATATTTCGAAACAAAGATTCGGGTCCGATAGAGAAAGGGGCAATCGATTTTTATGTGGGAAAACAAGTTTGCAAAAGAAGGATTAACGTTTGATGACGTCTTACTCGTACCGCGGTTTTCAAATGTCTTGCCAAGAGATGTAAGTCTGAGCACGAAGCTATGTGAAGGGCTTGAGTTAAACATTCCAGTCATCAGCGCTGGTATGGACACAGTGACGGAAGCACCGATGGCAATCGCCATGGCGCGTCAAGGTGGTCTTGGCGTTATCCACAAAAACATGTCGATGGAAATGCAAGCAGAGCATGTCGACCGTGTGAAACGTTCGGAGAACGGAGTCATTACGAATCCATTTTATTTGACGCCAGAGCGCCAAATTTACGATGCCGAGTATTTAATGAGTAAATACCGCATTTCCGGTGTCCCCATCGTCAATTCTGAACAAGAACGGAAATTGATCGGTATTTTGACTAACCGTGACCTTCGCTTCATCAGAGACTACTCGACTGTGATCGAAGACGTCATGACGACAGAAAATCTTGTCACTGCAAAAGTCGGAACTTCTCTTGAAGAAGCAGAGCGAATTCTGCACCAACACCGCATCGAGAAGTTACCACTCGTCGACGATGCCGGCGTTTTAAAGGGCTTGATCACGACGAAAGATATCGAGAAGGTTGAGCAATTCCCTCACGCTGCGAAAGACAAACAAGGGCGTCTTCTTGTGGCGGCAGCTGTCGGGGTAACAAAAGACGCTGCTTCGCGTGCTCAAATCCTTGTCGATGCAGGCGTGGATGCGCTCGTTGTCGATACAGCACACGGCCACTCGGCTGGTGTCATCGAGAAAGTGAAAGAACTGCGTGATTTGTTCCCGACACTTCCAATCATCGCCGGTAACGTGGCGACGGCAGAAGCGACACGTGCTTTGATCGAGGCCGGCGCTTCAGTCATCAAAGTCGGTATCGGACCGGGTTCGATTTGTACGACACGGGTCGTTGCCGGAGTCGGTGTCCCTCAAATCACGGCAGTCTACGACTGCGTGACAGAAGCACGAGAACACGGTGTCACGGTCATCGCTGACGGTGGAATCAAGTACTCGGGCGATATCGTCAAGGCAATCGCTGCTGGCGCAAGCGCTGTCATGCTCGGTAGTCTCTTGGCTGGCGTAAAAGAAAGCCCAGGTGAGATGGAGATCTATCAAGGTCGTCAGTTTAAGACTTACCGTGGTATGGGATCGGAAGCTTCGATGAAGCGAGGCAGTCAAGACCGTTACTTCCAAGAAGCGGATAAAAAATTCGTCCCAGAAGGCATTGAAGGACGCGTCGCTTACCGAGGCGAGCTGGCCGACACGGTGTATCAACTCATTGGTGGCCTTCGTTCGGGAATGGGCTATTGCGGCGCTGCCGACATTCGAGCATTGCGAGAAGATACGCAGTTCATTCGAATGACTGGAGCCGGCCTGCAAGAAAGCCACCCACACGATGTGCACATTACAAAAGAAGCACCAAATTATTCACGTTAACAAATAAGCCGTTGTCTCCTGAAAAGGGACAACGGCTTTTTGCTGATCATTTTTTAGCTTTAGAGACGAGGATGACCGTACCGCCTTGATCTTGCGCTGGTAGGTTCACGGTCACCTTGCCGTCGCGCTTGACGACGTATGTCCGTCCGCTATAGCGGTCGACGAGCACTGTGTTCTGTTTGTGCTTTGTTTCGAACGTCGCCGTTTGAGCCGACTCTTTCGTGTTCAATCCAATAAGAATAGACTCTTTGCCGTAAGCCCGTTCAAAAATCGAATAACCGGTGCTCGAACCGCCGGCAACGACCGAACGTGTTCCTTTGCTGAACACTTTTGAATAGTCCGCCCGAATGTTGAGCAACTTTTGATAGTGGGCGTGCATGTCTTTGCCTTCACCGTTCACCCGTTTCCAGTCAAAGTCGTAACGGTTTTCGTTAAACTCGCCTTTGTCCATGTCTAAGGCATGTTTCCCAGATTGACCGATCTCTTCTCCATAGTAGATGACCGGTTGCCCTTTCGCCGTCATTTGGAGCGAGGCTGCGACCATATGCTTACCTTCATCGCCGCCAGCACGAGAGATGAGGAAGCCATCTTCATCGTGGCTGCTGAGGAACTGGCCGAGTGTCGCTTCGTTTGAGAGTTGGGTGTTCCGGTATTGAAGAGCGCTCTCGACCCCATCAATGTTCCCGTTGATGAAATTTTCCGCTTGGTACTTGAAGTCGAAATCAAGCAACGAATCCATCTGGCCGCTCCGGAGATAGCCGCCTGTGTTGTTCACACTCGCCCCGTAATGCTCACCAATCATTTTAAAGTCTGGCTTGAGCGCTGTCAGTTCATTCTTAAACGATTTCCATGTCGTCGCATCCACATGCTTGACCGTATCGACACGGAAGTAATCGATCGTATTCCCTTGTTTCGTCTTCGAACGCTTGATCCAGTCAGTCTGCCATTTGACGAGTTGTTCACGGACGGCAGCTTCCTCTGTCTTAAAGTCAGGAAGGCCGGAGAGCGACATTTTCAAATCGTCCCCGTCGACAGGCGTGTCACGAATCATGCCTTTAAAGGCATCACGTTCCTTGTTCGTAGGGAAATTCGTCGCCCCTGTGCTGTCGGCGCCTGGTTCCATTCCGTAGCCTGGGTGGTTCAAGACGACGTCGACCATGATCTTGATGCCGCGTGCGTGGGCCGCATCGATCAGGCGATGGAACGCCTGCATGTCTCCGAGATGTTCATCAAGTTTCTCGAAGTTTTTGGCCCAGTAACCGTGATAGCCGTATTGAGAGCCATCTTTACCGTAGCGGAGATCCCAATCGATATTATCGACGATCGGGGTAATCCAAATCGTGTTGATCCCGAGCTTGTCGAGATAGTCGAGTTTTTTCGTGATCCCGGCGAAATCGCCGCCGTGATACGACTCGAGATGATCTTGGTCATAATATTCACCGTTCGGATTATTGTTCGTCTTGTCGCCATCGTGGAAACGATCCGTCAACATGAAGTAGATCCGGGCTTCGTCCCAGTCAAACGCTTGCTTGTCTTTCATCGTGACCGGTCGGACGTTTACGGAAGCCGTCGTTTTATGGACGTTGCCATATTGATCCACGGCCGTGATCGTCAACGTTTTGTTGCCTGGCATGACCGTATCTTTGACTGCGATCGTCTGTTTATTGAGTGCCGGATCGATTGAAAGTTTAGCCGGTCCACCAAGCGGGCGGGCATCGATATAGAGTTCACGAAGCGTCACGCCTTCTGGTAGCGTCGGTTTGACGTGAACGACGGCATTCTCCCGCGAACTGATCGCTTTCGGTGCGATCGAAGACGTGAGTTTGACGGCCGGACGACGGTATTCGACGGTTGACGCTTCAAAATAGGGATCCGTCACTTCGGTCGTGACGCCGTCTTTTGTGACGAGGAACGTATAGTCATGCGTCCCTTCCGGAAGACGGACGGTATGACGGTACCATTCGTTCTTATCCTCATACGCCATCGGATAGGTCACGCCATTCACGTTTAAGGCGACACGGTCGAGTTGATCGAGCTGTCCTGCCTCGTACAAGTCTTTGTCCCGATAGAAGAACGTGACGGTCCCGTCCTCGAACACCGGTCCTTGAATGGTTGGTACTTGATGGAAGGCGCCTTGGCCGCTCGCGACGACGACTTTCGTGACACGATCATTTCCGAGTTTCACGTAACGGTCTTCACCGTAAGCGTCCTTGACCGCCCAATCGGTTCCTTTACGGATGACAAATCCGACGTTCGTCGCATCTTTCCCGACTGGAATTCGGAAAATGGCGCCGTCTTCCGTAATTTTGTGGGGATCCACTTGTCCATCTTTTGCCCCGGTGCTCCACGTCCACAAGTTCCAATCGGTATAGTCTTGATCGGCGCGGACGTACAGCATTTCGATGTACCGCTGCGTCTTCCATGGATCAGCCAGCTCCGTGACGGTCTTGAACGAAGTCGTCAGCGCGGGTAGCGTCGTGGTCGATAGATTACCTTTGACGGCCCCGGCTGGCAATGTGGCCGTGTACGTCTGACCGAGTCCGAGTTTGCTCGTCGACGTGACAGTCACGGTCGAACCGTTTGCTTCGGCAGTGAACGGGACGGCCGTCTCTCCGCTCATCAAGCTGACATTTGAGGCGTCTAACGTCACCGGCTCATTGAACGTCCAGGTGATGGGAGCAGATACGTCGGCATCTACAGACTGATTCGCCGGGTCGACGTTCGTTACTTCAAGCTGCGTCACTGTCTCGACGCCGCTGAGTGTATAGGCCGGGCTGTACACAGATTGAGTCGACGGGTTGGCCGAGACGTTCCAGCTGTCAGCTAGTTTGTTAGATCCGTTGCTCGGAATCGTATCGAACGCACCGTGTTCACCGGCATTATTTCCGCTGAGGACGGTGAGAGCACGGACCGTGTCGTCATTTTTTAAACCGAGCAGCGACAACGGGATTTTCCCTTCGAATCCTGTCGTCCGGTCGAGGGCGAACGAAGCACCGTTCAAGTTTGCCAAGTTCGCGAGCGGGGTCGTCTTCCCAGCTTCATAGAGCGCGGCTTCTTTGACAGACTTGTCCCCATCGACACGAAGTAAAATGTGATACTGTGGTTTTTTGTCTGTTTGACTAAAGTTGAACGGATAACCGAGTGGGTTCGTGGCGACGCCAGAATCTTCATCGTTCACTTGGAGGGCGATGTTTATGTATTGGCCGTTGTCGCCCCAGTTCGGGACGTTGAACGCATCGACATAGAAGTACAGGTTCGTTTTGTCATTTTGAAGATAAAGATTGCCGAGATCGAAGCCTTGCCAACCAACATCTGCCGATGACGCTAGCGCCGAGACGTCTGTCCAATCGGTTTTATTCCCATCGACTGCCACCGTCGTCGGTTCGGCCAAGACGTTCACCGGGACACCGGCTTGAATGAGCAGGACAGAAGATAAGAGTAATGTCGTCGTACGTCGTGCCGTATTGTTCTTCTTCATGAGAGCACCTCTTTCGTAAAATAGGTCGTCTACAGGGCAACGGATTGTCAATTTTGTGCAAACGGTTCCAGAAATAGTTTAGCCGATTATGTAAGCGCTCACAATATGTTTTTTGAAAAACAATAAAACGTCCTTCGTGTGGAAGGACGCTCAGTTAGAGATATAAGGTGTTGTCTGCACGAGCTCTCCCTTGACGATTAATCGTTCCGTCGCATCGAACGTGCACGTGATCAAGGTAATGGTCGCATCTGTCGTCTCGTCAAGCACGTCGATCCGTGTCGGGGGAACGGTCTCGAGTGCCTCCGTCCGGTATTGATACGTGTTCGTCAAATCGGTCACGTAAATCATCGTTCCCGTCTTGATCGTATGGAGCGGTCCGAACAAGGCTGTCGGACTTTGGGTGTAATGACCGGCTAGTGCGTAATTCCCACGCCCCATCTGTTGGGAAGCGCGCATCGTACCAGCCCCGACCGCTAAATTCTCATTGTCGAGACCGTACAAAATTGGTAATTCTAAATCGATATCTGGAATCGTGATCATGCCGATTGTCGGCAAATCATGAAATCGATTGCGCACGTTTAACAAGTCGTCCCACGATAACGGTTCGACCGTTTCGAAGTCGAATTCGCCCCGATCCGGCTGTTGGAATTGAATCGCTTCAGTCACACGTTTGCTGTTCGAGGTGGCGACACGGTCTTTCCACCATGACTCGGTCAAAAAGAGGCTACCGATCAACAAACAGACGATGCCGATGACGTAGCGTGAGCGTCTGATCATTGTTTCATCGCGAGGTTTTCCCATATGGCCCTCCCTTCCCGATATTCCAACAGGTCATCAACTGGTCAATCGCCGCGTGTAACGTCGCTTCAGGCAGGGCGGCGAAACCAAATAGCAGTTGCGGTCTCGTGTCGCGTGAATTGATACGATAGTCGGCCATCGCCTTGATACGAATGCCTGACTGTTCAGCGAGTTGCTTCAATTGCTCGCTAGTTTGTGCTGTATCGACCGAGAGGACGATGTGGAGACCAGCGCTGGCGCCAGTGATTGTGACGAGCGGCTCGTATGGTTTGAACGCCGTGATCACGGTCTCAAGTTTGCGGCGGTACGTTTTACGCATCCGGTTCAAATGTTTCTCGAAATCGCCGCTCGCCATAAACTCGGTTAGCGTATGTTGCTCGAAACGCGGCACACTGCAGGTGAAATGGCGATACCGTTCCCGATAGCGGTTTAACAGTGGGGGCGGAAGCACCATGTAACCGATGCGGAGCGAAGGCATGAGCGACTTCGAAAACGTGCTCAAATAAACGACACGTTCGTTTTGATCCATGCTTTGCAACGAAGGAATCGGTTTGCCGCTGTAACGAAACTCGCTATCGTAATCATCTTCAATGATGTACGTTTGCCGCTCGGACGCCCAGTTGAGGAGGCGCTGGCGACGGCTGACGGACAGGATCGTACCGGTCGGGAACTGATGGGCCGGGGTCACATAAACCGCATCGATTGCCTCTGCCTCGAGTCGGTCGACAAGGACCCCGCTGTCGTCGACCGGGAGCGGGACGTAGCTTCGATTTTGGTGTTCGAACAGCTGTCGCGTGAGCGGATAGCCCGGGTCTTCAATCCCGAACGTCGTCGCGTCGGTGAGCAAGTCGAGCAGTTGAGGCAACAATTGCTCGGTCCCAGAACCGACGATGATCTGCTCGGGCGAACAATGAACGCCACGGGAGTGATACAAGTACGTGGCGATTTCTTGGCGGAGCACGAGATCGCCTTGCACCGACCCGAGTGCGAGCAGTTCATGATTCTCCTCGGCGACGACTTGTTTCAAGTGACGGCGCCAACGTTCGAACGGGAATGCGGTCGTATCGATCTGACTCGGGTATAAGTCGAACGTGTATGTTTTTTTCGTCGGAAGCGGTTCGATCGTGCTGGTGCCACGCCTGACGTACAGCTCTTCTTGCGGCAAGACGTAAAACCCTTTCCGTGGCAGCGACTCGATATATCCTTCAGCAAGCAGCTGGGCGTAAGCGAGCTCGACCGTCGTTTGCGAGACGTCCAAAAATTGGCCGAGCTTCCGTTTTGACGGCAGTTTCGTCCCGGTCATGAGCGTATCGTCGACGATCGCTTGCCGGATGTGTAAATAGAGCTGTTCATAAAGCGGGGTGCTCGATTCGGGCTCGAGCGAGAATGTGAGCATATCCATAAGTTGTCCTTTCTTCTGTCAGCCGAAGAAAACATAGAGCACGAATCCGATGACGAGAATGAACGAAATCAGTCCAGGCTTCCCGTAAAAGGAACGGTTTTCCGCTTGATCTCGCGGGTTCCATTGGTCCATAAAACATTCCTCCCTTATACGTAATAAAATTCGAGGAAACGAGCATGAACCCTTCTCCTAGAACTGACCACTTTAAAAAATATAAAACTGGCACTTTCAATATAGTCAAATCAATCTATACTTGCAAGTAGACTAGCTTAATGGAGGCGATTTATATGGAAAAGAGACAAGTAGGGACAGATAAAGTCAAACGTGGAATGGCCGAAATGCAAAAAGGTGGCGTCATCATGGACGTCATCAACGCTGAACAGGCGAAGATTGCTGAAGCAGCAGGAGCCGTGGCAGTCATGGCGCTCGAGCGCGTACCATCAGACATTCGTAAAATGGGTGGCGTCGCCCGGATGGCAGACCCGACAATCATCGAAGATGTCATGGGAGCGGTATCTGTACCGGTCATGGCGAAATGCCGCATCGGACATATCGCCGAAGCCCGTGTCCTTGAATCGATGGGGGTCGATTTCATCGATGAGAGCGAAGTGTTGACACCGGCCGATGAAGAGTTCCATCTTTACAAGCGTGATTACAATGCGCCGTTCGTCTGCGGAGCGCGTGACCTCGGAGAAGCTTCACGCCGCATCGGTGAAGGTGCAGCGATGATCCGGACAAAAGGTGAGCCAGGGACAGGAAACATCGTCGAAGCGGTTCGTCACATGCGTACCGTCCAAGCACAAGTGAAACGCTTGCTTTCAATGAGCATCGATGAAGTGATGACAGAAGCGCGCGACCTTGGTGCCCCGTTCGAAGTGCTCATGCAAATTCGTGAAGCGGGCCGTCTTCCGGTCGTCAACTTCGCAGCAGGTGGTATCGCGACGCCGGCAGACGCGGCACTCATGATGCACCTCGGTGCGGACGGCGTCTTCGTCGGATCAGGTATCTTTAAAGCAGAGAACCCAGAGAAATTTGCCCGTGCCATCGTTGAAGCGACGACATACCATGACGACTACGAGCGAATCGCTCACTTGTCAAAAGGTCTTGGCGAAGCGATGAAAGGACTCGACGTCCGCACGCTCAAACCAGAAGAGCTCATGGCGCCGCGAGGTTGGTAAGATGACGACGATCGGTGTACTCGGAATGCAAGGTGCGATTCGTGAACACGTCCGCATGCTCGAGGCGCTCGGTGCAGATACGCTCGTCGTCCGTTCGGTCGATGACTTGGACCGCATCGACGGACTCGTCTTGCCAGGCGGGGAGAGCACGGCGATGCGTCGTCTGCTCGACCGCTATGACCTGCTCGAACCGCTTCGTGCGAACACATCGTTGCCGATGTTCGGCACATGTGCCGGACTGATTTTACTCGCGACCGAAGTGGAAGGGTATGATGCCCACCTTCGCAAAATCCCGATGATCGTCAAGCGCAACGCGTTCGGACGTCAAGTCGACAGTTTCGAGGTCGATTTACCGGTCAAAGGACTCGATGACGCGGTTGAAGCAGTGTTCATCCGGGCCCCGCAAGTAGCAGCGGTTGACGCTAACGTCGAAGTCCTCGCCGAGGTCGAAGAAGCAATCGTTGCAGTGCGCTACGACAAATATGTTGCCTGTTCGTTCCATCCAGAACTGACGGATGACTTGTCGATGCACCGCTACTTCTTAGAAATCGTCAAGGCGACGAAGCATCAACTCGCATGAGTCGAAGACTCCCTGTAACTAGGGGGTCTTTTTCTGCTACACTGTAACGAGACACGTACAGAAAGGGGCAAGACTGTGAAAGATAAATGGATTGTATCGGTGCTCATATGCGCTGTCCTTATAACTATTGTTTTTCCGATGAACGCTTCAGCAGCGCCTAAAGTCGAAGCGAGCGGTGCGATGCTCGTCGATATGACGACCGGGCAGGTTCTTTTTTCGAAAGATGAAGATGCGATGCTCCCACCGGCGTCGATCACAAAGCTGATGACCACTTTCCTCGTTCGGGAGGCAGTCGAGTCAGGAGAACTGAGTTGGAACGAAGAAGTGACGCCGAGTGAAGCGGCATTGGCCTTGACGCGTAAACCAGGGCTCGCCCGCATCCCGCTCGTCAATAAACCGTATACAGTCAAGGAACTATATGACGTGGCGCTCATCCGCTCGGCGAACGAGGCCGCGGTGACGCTGTCCGAGGCGGTGGCGGGGTCGGAAGAAGTGTTCGTTCAACAGATGAACGAGCGGGCAACCGAGCTCGGCATGACCCAGACGACGTTCGCGAACGTCTCGGGACTAGATTCTGTATCAGCAGGGCGTCCAGGAGAAAACTTGACGTCGGCGAATGATTTGATGAGGCTCGCGCTCGCCTACTTGACGAAATTTCCGGATGTGCTCGACGTGACGAAGCGAGCGTATGTCGACATTGACGGCGTCAGATTCGAAGCGACGAATCGGATGCTTTCAGGCCGCGATTTGGCGTATCCAGGGATGCTCGGTTTTAAGACGGGCACGACGGATGACGCCGGTTATTGCTTCATCGGCGTATCGACACGAGATGGTCGGACCGTGCTCTCCGTCGTCCTTGGGGCCGAGACGGACAACGGGCGCTATGAGGCGACGAAAGCACTTCATGAGTTCGCTTATCGCGACTTTGTCATGACACCGATTTTACGGACCGGAGAAATCGTGCCGGAGAATGTATTCGTCGCCGAGGGAGAAGTTGAAACGGTAGCTGCGCGGACGACAGCGGCGTTCGAAGTGCTCGTCGAGAAAGGACAAGCCGTCCCTGAACCAGTCTATGACCTTCCGGACACGAAAGCACCGGTCGCAGTCGATCAACAAGTCGGGACGGTCACGATTGAACCTTCAGAGAGCGTCCGCTATCTTGACGGCGAGAGTCCGCCGACAGGAACACTTGTGACTGCCGAATCAGTCGAGACCGCTTCATTTTTGACTCGGATGAGCCGGGCCTTCGCAGACTTTTTAGAGGAGGTTCGACTCGTCCTAGGAAAACTGAGTCTTGTCGATAGAGTCGAGATGTTGTAAAGTAAGATTAATTCAATGACAGATGCAACGATGAGGAAAAGTACGTTACAGTCATCTACTTACAGAGAGCTAGTGGTTGGTGCAAACTAGTGGGACGACGTAACTGAATCGGCCTCGGAGCATTGACTTGGAAACAAGTCACGTCACGCACACGTTACGTGCATCGAGTGGCCTAGTTTTAGGCAACGAGGGTGGCAACGCGGATCCAAGGTGGTTCGTCCCTTTCCTACGGGAAAGGGGCGTGCCACCTTTTTTATGCAAAAAAGGAGGAACTAGTTATGTTAGACATCAAACGATTACGTCAAGATTTTGAAGGGATTAAAACCAAGCTCGCCCAACGCGGTGAAGACTTGAGTGCGCTCGACCGTTTCCCGGAGTTAGAAGGGAAACGCCGGGACCTCATCAACGAGGTCGATGTGAAGAAAGCAAAACGAAATGAGGCGACGAAACAAATCGCTGAGCTCAAGCGCAACAAGCAAGACGCGGAAGCACCGATCCTTGAAACACGCCGCCTTGGTGATGAGATCAAGTTGCTCGACGAGGAATTGCGTGAAGTGGAAGCCGAGTTGAACATGATTCTCCTCAGCATCCCGAACATCCCGCATGAATCAACGCCGATCGGTGAAACAGAAGACGACAACGTCACGATCCGCGAAGTCGGAACGAAGCCCGAGTTCGATTTTGAGATGAAACAGCATTGGGACGTGATGGAAGACTTGAAAATTGTCGACGTCGAACGCGCCGGTAAAGTGACGGGAAGCCGTTTCGTCTTCTATAAAGGATTAGGTGCTCGCTTAGAACGGGCGTTGATCAACTTCATGATGGATATGCATGCCGATGAGCACGGCTATTCTGAAGTGCTCCCACCGTACATGGTTAACCGTGACGCGATGACAGGGACGGGTCAGTTGCCTAAATTTGAAGAAGATGCGTTCAAAGTGGCCGACACGAATTACTTCCTCGTCCCGACAGCGGAAGTACCGGTGACGAACATGCACCGCGATGAGATTATCGCTGAAGCGAACTTGCCGATCACGTATACAGCTTACAGCGCTTGCTTCCGTTCAGAAGCGGGATCTGCCGGTCGTGACACACGCGGTCTCATCCGTCAGCACCAGTTCAACAAAGTCGAGCTCGTCCGCTTCGTCAAACCAGAAGAGTCTTACGAGCAACTCGAGTTGTTGACAGGACACGCGGAAGAAGTGTTGAAACGCCTCGGTCTTCCATATCAAGTACTCAGCATGTGTACAGCCGACCTCGGTTTCACCGCAGCGAAGAAGTACGATATTGAAGTATGGATGCCGGCTCAAGGTGTATATCGAGAGATCTCATCTTGCTCAAACTTCGAGGACTTCCAAGCGCGTCGTGCCGGGATCCGCTTCCGTCGTGATGTGAATGCCAAACCGGAGTTCGTGCATACACTCAACGGTTCAGGGCTTGCCGTCGGTCGGACCGTCGCCGCGATTTTAGAGAACTTCCAACAAGCCGATGGATCGGTCGTCATCCCAGAAGCGCTGCGTCCATACATGGGCGGAATTGAAAAAATTGAACTTCCCCGTTAAACGAGGAATGGCCTATCCGAACGTATCATTCCGGATAGGCTTTTTTTTAAATGTTTTTTTACAAAAGGGTTTGACATCTGCTTGCTGAGTTGGTACTATAAATCATGTCGAGCGAGATGTTTGTTCGTCAACTGCATACGAGCCGTGGAGGTGTACCCAAGTGGTTTAAGGGAACGGTCTTGAAAACCGTCAGGGGTGTAACAGCCCGCGTGGGTTCGAATCCCACCACCTCTTCCATTTTTATTTAGAGGCTCAACAATTGCATACATCGTGGAGGTGTACCCAAGTGGTTTAAGGGAACGGTCTTGAAAACCGTCAGGGGTGTAACAGCCCGCGTGGGTTCGAATCCCACCACCTCTTCCACTTTCTTTTTTTTTACACTTTTTTCAGCTTGGAGTTGTACCCAAGCCCGGCTGAAGGGGACGGACTCGAAATCCGTTAGGAGTCGTAAGGCTCGCGTGGGTTCGAATCCCACCAACTCCGCTTTTTAGGCGTCTGCACAGGCAGATGCGTTTTTTTTTGTCGTAGACTACGGTCTGCGGCTTTTTTTGTTTGTGGCGAAACAGCGAAAAGTGGCTAATCTCGGCTTGAATCGGGAATCTTAATAAGGTAGAGACTGGTGGCGCGTTAGGAAGGAGAGGAGCGTCATGGACTGGATTGAAGCGTATGTCGATGAAGTGGTCAGGCATGTCCCGCCGAAGCGGAGAGACGAAGCTGCCGTTGCTATTAGGGAGGATATCGAAGCGAAGCTGCCGGATCAGCCGACCGAGACGGAAGTGAAGCGCGTGCTCGAACAGATGGGACATCCGGCCATCGTTGCTGCGCGTTATAAAGACGGCCAGTATTTGATTGGACCTAAGTTTTTCCCGATGTATGTCAATGTGGTCAAGCTCGTCGTCCCGATCGTGATGGCTGTAGTCTTCTTCGGTTTGCTCATGGCGAGCATCCCTACATTCTCTGGACCGGCCATGCCGACAATCGGAATCTTTCTCACGAATTTGTTCGACACGTTATGGGACGTTGGGATTCAACTCGTTTTTTGGATCACGCTCGTCTTCTTTTTAATTGAGCGTTACGCGCCGAGCGATGCGATCGCCCCTGACATGAGTTGGAATGTGTCCACATTGCGTGATCGGGACCGCGGAGGACGGATTAGTAAATTGGATGCCGGATTCGGATTGTTCTTTACGGCGGTTTGGTTCGGGGTGTATTTGAACGCCGAGCGGTTTCTCGGGATTTATGAGTCGACAGGGGAAGGTTTTTCGATGATTGTTCCGATTTTTAATCAATCGTTCTTGTTTGAAGTGGTCTGGTTGTTCTTAGCCGTCATTTTGCTTCAAGTCGTCCTCGGTGTTTGGAAATGGGTGAAAGGACGTTGGACGTATGCACTCGCCTCGTTCAATTTGATCTATAACGTGGCCTCAGCCGCCTTTATCATTTGGATGGCGGGTTCGTCGCGCTTGTTCGACCCGCGCTTTATCGACTGGGTCGAACTAAATGTCCCGAACGACGTGTTCTCGTTCGGGTGGGTGTTCGGATTGGTCGTGGCCATCACGATTCTGGCGGCTGTGTTTGATACGATTGACGGGTACCGGAAGGCTTGGAAAACACCGACACATCGAAAACGCCCGATTGCCCAGCCGTAAAAAAAGATGATGCCTCGCTTTTGAGCGGGGCATCATCTTTTTATCTTACTTTTGCTTCACGAGCGACTGTCAATTGTTTCCCGATTTTTTCAAGAATGAGTTCAACTGAATCCGGATCGTTAATCAAGTCATATTCTTCAATTGATAGACGAAGTACCGGGCACAAGTTGAAGTTGTTGATCCATTCCGTGTAGCGGGCGTACATTTCTTCCCAATACGCGATTGGTGTTTGTTGTTCCATCTCACGGCCACGCAGTTGAATGCGGTCGAGCACTTGCTCGAATGAGCCTTCGAGATAGATCAGTAGATCAGGGTGTGGGAAGAACGGCGTGAGCACCATTGCTTCGAACAGGCTTGAGTACGTCTCGTAATCTGTCGGCGACATCGTGCCTTTTTCATAGTGCATCTTCGCGAAGATGCCTGTATCTTCATAAATCGAACGGTCTTGAATGAAGCCGCCGCCGTATTGGAAGATTTTCTTCTGTTCTTTGAACCGCTCTGCCAAGAAGTAGATTTGAAGATGGAAGCTCCAACGCTCAAAATCATGATAGAATTTATCGAGGTATGGGTTCGTGTCCACTTTCTCGAGAGAAGTGCGGAAATTGAGGGCGTCGGCAAGCGAGTTCGTGATTGTCGATTTACCGATTCCGACCATTCCACCGATCGTAATGATCGTGTCATTCGGAATGTTATATTTTTCATTCAGGGTCATTTTAGTTGGGCTCCTTTAGTCAATTCTAGTTCGCGTTCAATCGTCGTGAGAACGTGCGTCAAATCGTCCGGGTTTTGGACAAAATCAAGTTCGTCTCCGCTGAACGAAAGAATCGTCACTTCGGGGTGAGTCGCACGGTACGATTCGACAAACGTTTCGTAATCCCGGGCGAGTTGTTCGAGGTAGTCGCGAGACATGTTCTCTTCTACTTCACGTCCACGCAACGCTACGCGTTTCATAAGCGTCTCGATACTGGCGTGCAAGTAGATGACGACATCGGGTTTCGGCATATCATGTGTCAAAATCTTATAGATTTGCTCATACTTGTTCAAGTGGGCTGGTCTCAGCGAACGGTGGGCAAAAATCAAGTTCTTGAAAATATGATAGTCTGAAACGACGGATTGCTGTTGGCTCAAGTGGTGTTTGTGGATATCGTCTAATTGCTTGAATCGATTGCATAAGAAGAACATTTCCGTTTGGAAACTCCATTCTTCGATATCTTCATAAAACTTGCCGAGAAATGGGTTTTCTTCTACAATTTCATTCAGCATCTGCATTGAAAAGTGCTGACTGATGATATGGGCCAGTGACGTTTTCCCGACACCAATCGGTCCCTCTACCGTTATAAACATATGATGTCATCCTCCATTATCCAAAGTGCAAGTTCCATTCTAGCACACAATGAAGAAGATAGGGCGAGCGAAATGATTTTCATTTTTTTTCATACTATGTGACAAGAAACGGGGTGTTAATATGGAACGGGATGAACGATTTATGAGGCTCGCCATCGCCGAAGCAAAGAAGGCGGAAGCAATCGGGGAAGTCCCGATCGGTTGTGTCATCGTTAAAGGAGAAGACGTGATCGCGACCGGCTATAACCGGCGTGAAACGGATTTATTGGCGGCGGCGCATGCCGAGATGATTGCGATTGAATCAGCGAATACGGTACTCGGTAACTGGCGGCTTGAAGACTGTGAACTGTTCGTGACGTTAGAGCCTTGTCCGATGTGCGCGGGTGCGATCATCCTCTCGCGCGTGAAGCGTGTCGTGTTTGGTGCCCGCGATCCCAAAGGCGGATGTTGCGGGACACTCATGAACCTTCTTCAAGACGATCGGTTCAATCATCAAGCTGAAGTGACCGAAAACGTTTTAGCAGAAGAATGTGGAGAGCTACTAACAACCTTCTTCCGCGGCCTTCGAGAACGGAAGAAGCAGGCTCGGCTTGAACAGAGAGGTTGCAACGCATCTGATTAAACAGTATAATGTAATAGCACTCGAAGAAGTGCTTAACTTCATTTACCCATTTGCCGTGCTAGGCGGGGAGGTAGCGGTGCCCTGTAACTCGCAATCCGCTATAGCGAGACTGAATTCCGATTCGAGGGAGTGCATTGGTGTGGCCCGTCCTCGTGTAAGTGGCGTTGACGTCTGAGTCCTGCGCAACGGTCACCCATGAACCAGGTCAGGTCCGGAAGGAAGCAGCCTTAAGTGGTGACGTACCGTGTGCCGCAGGGGTGCTTGGGCCGAGCAAACTGCATGAGTAACGCACATTGACGTGCTTTCAGAAATCGGTGCGCGGCAGATTTATTTAATAACTTTAATCTACGGCCCCAGGGTTGTAGATTTTTTTGTATGATGAAATAAAAGATGAAACGATGAAAGGAGGCGGGGACATGGCGTATCAAGCATTGTATCGGGTCTATCGTCCGCAGTCATTCCAAGAGGTAGTCGGTCAAATACACATCACACGCACGATTCAAAATGCGTTACTCGAAGAACGGATGTCACACGCTTATTTATTCTCTGGTCCGCGAGGTACGGGGAAGACGAGCCTCGCGAAGATTATCGCGAAGGCAATTAACTGCGAAACGGCGCCGACGAGGGAACCGTGTAATACGTGCCCGACCTGTGTGGCGATTACGGAAGGGACGAGCCCGGATGTATTCGAAATCGATGCCGCTTCAAACAACGGGGTCGATGAGATCCGCGAAATTCGAGACAAGGTCAAGTATCCGCCTTCGCAAGCGCGTTATAAAGTGTACATTATCGATGAAGTGCATATGCTTTCGACAGGGGCGTTCAATGCACTATTGAAAACGTTGGAAGAACCCCCACCCCATGCGATCTTCATTTTAGCGACGACGGAGCCCCATAAGATTCCGGCGACCATCATCTCACGTTGCCAACGTTTCGATGTGAAGCGGCATGAAGTCGGTCAACTCCAGACACGAATGGCTTACATTTTGAACGACCAAGATTATGACTATGATCCAGAAGCGCTTAAACTGATTGCCCGTGCCGCTGACGGTGGGATGCGTGATGCATTGAGCCTGCTTGACCAAGCGCTTGCGTTCAGTGACGGCCGTTTGACGGAAGAGGCAGTGCTCGAAGTGACGGGTGCGGTTACGGATGACGCTCTCCTTGATATGGCCTATGGATTGCAACAGAGACAACTCGATCAAATTCTGAAGACGCTTGAGACGATGTTGCGTGAAGGGAAGGACTTGAAACGGTTTATCGAAGATCTCGTGTTCGTGCACCGTGATGCCCTTCTATTAAAAGCATCTCCACAAGCGATAGACTTACTAGAGCGAGCCCGTCCGAACGAGACGTTCCGCCAATTCGTGGAAACGACCTCGACGGACGAGCTGTTTCAAGTGATCGAAGAATTGAATGAGTGTCAGCAACAAATGCGCTTATCCAACCATCCGAAAGTGCTGGTCGAGCTGACGTTCATTCGTATCGCTGAACAAGGACGAACGATGACCGAGCAAATGAAGCAACTTCAAGACCAAGTACGTGAATTGAGTCGTGAGTTGAATGAAGTGAAGAAAAATGGGATAGCGGTCACAGAGGCCGCTGCCGAGAAGCCGAAAGTGATGAAGCGGACGCAAGTTCGTGTTCCGAAAGAACGGATCCGCCAGTTGTTGCAACGGGCTGAGCGGCAGCATTTGAATGCAATCCGTGATAGTTGGGAAGACATTATGGTCAACATCCGTACGGTGGACGGCCCGATTTTCGCGCTGTTCTATGAGAGTGAAGCTGTCCTTTGTGCAAGTGACACCTTACTGGTACAATTTAAAGATGGGATGACATGGCACTACGAGCAGGTCAGTTCAAACGGCCGGACCCGCGATGTGATCGAGCAAGCGTTGTTCGAAGTGACGGGGATCCGTCGAGAAATCATGGCCGTGCTCGAGAGCGATTGGGTCGAGTTAAAAAACGAATTCATCCTTCGTAAACAATCCGAACGTTCAGACCATAAAGAAGAAGAGAAGGTCGAAGAAGACCCGCTCATTGTTCAAGCTGTCGAACGATTTGGAGATGTCGTTGAAATCGAAGAAATTTAAAAGGAGGCGCTCGATATGCGTGGAATGGGAAACATGAACAACATGATGAAACAGATGCAGAAAATGCAAAAAGATATGGCGAAAGCGCAAGAAGAATTAAAGGACTTGACGGTTGAAGGCACAGCCGGAGGCGGGATGGTCAAAGTGATCGTCAGTGGCCATAAAGAAGTAATGGATATCATCATCGCGGAAGAAGCGGTCGACCCAGATGACGTCGATATGTTGCAAGACCTTGTTTTAGCGGCTGTCAATGACGCCATGAAACAAGCCGACCAACTCGTCAACGATAAGATGGGACGTTTTACGCAAGGGATGAACCTTCCAGGTTTTTAAGTGAAGAAAGGAAAGATGCGAGTTGCAATACCCTGAAGCAATCGGACGCTTGATTGAAAGCTTTACAAAGTTGCCAGGAATTGGTCCGAAAACTGCCATCCGGCTAGCGTTCCATGTATTAGATATGGAAGAGGACGATGTATTGACGTTCGCCAAGGCGCTTGTCAGTGCGAAGCGTGATATTAAATACTGTACAGTGTGCGGACATATTACGGACGTCGATCCGTGTGCGATCTGTAAAGATTCGCACCGAGATGAAACGATCATCTGTGTCGTGCAAGATTCACGAGACGTTATTGCAATGGAGAAGATGCGGGAATATCGAGGGAAGTATCATGTGTTACATGGGGCGATTAGCCCGATGGAAGGGATTGGACCTGAAGATATTAACGTATCGAGTTTGCTGACGCGTCTACAAGAGAACGAAGCGGTCAGTGAAGTGATTTTGGCGACCAACCCGAACATTGAAGGGGAAGCTACGTCGATGTATCTATCGAGACTGCTCAAACCGACCGGGATTAAAGTGACGCGTCTGGCGCACGGACTTCCTGTCGGGGGCGATTTAGAGTATGCGGATGAAGTAACCCTCTCCCGGGCGATGGAAGGTCGCCGAGAACTATGAGGTGGTTTCGCAAACCTTTGCGGGATAGTTATGATCAACGGTTCCTAAGAGAACTGTTAGATGCGAAGGCGAAGTACGAAACGAAGCGCCACATGCTTGAAGTGAGCGTTGAAGACACTGGTGAACTGGCTGCCCAAGTGAAGCAGGCTGAAGCACTATACTTTTTTTATCTAAAAGAAGCAAAGCGACGACAAGTGTCCCTTTCTAATTTACGAACTTGAGACGAGGCGAAAGTCTCGTCTTTTTTTCTCTATATAATGAAGGAACTGGGGAGGGAAACGTCGCAGACTATAAAAAAACAAAGAATGTTTCTAGTTTTTAAAGTTTTTTTAATAAAGCTATTGCGTAGTTAAAGTTTTATTGATATATTAATAGACGTCGCCGAGAGCGAATGAAAAAATAATCTTAAAAAAGTTATTGACCATTTGGTTGAAACTTGTTAAGATATCTAAGTCGCCAAAGTGTGACAGACGAACTTTGAAAACTGAACGATGAGGCAAAAAAAGTTTTACAAGTTTTGATTGAAGCGCAAGCTTCGTCATTTTCAAGAGCTATATCAAATTCTTTGGAGAGTTTGATCCTGGCTCAGGACGAACGCTGGCGGCGTGCCTAATACATGCAAGTCG
>NZ_SJUT01000013.1:0-38801 GCF_004336795.1 Exiguobacterium sp. SH4S7 | reverse complement strand
CCTGTGGCGAGAACGGCGGCAAGAAGGACCTGCACGTCCGCGAGTGGACATGCGCCGTATGCGGCACGCACCATGACCGCGACGTCAACGCGAGCCTCAACCTGTTGCGCCTCGCCGACTGAAACACTCCAGGGTAGGGACTGCCCGACGAGCTTGGTCCACAACCGTGGCTGGTCAAAGCACGGTCTTCCCAAGAAGCTCCCACTTCAAGTTGCGAAGCAAATAAGTGGTGAGTAGTTCACCCTTCCAACCTTTCTGTCTAGAAAGAGTTATCATCAAATGTGGGTTTTCAATTTATTATAGTGACTGATTTTTGGTGTTTCAATACACATAATTACTTCAGATAACTCCTAGCGACGGCTACGATGTCTATGAATTCACTCTAGCCTTTCTTCACGCTTAAGACGGTCACAGTTATCAATATGATCGCCATTCCACATAGTTGAACAACGTTGAGTGTTTCACTGAGGAGAAAAAATCCAAAAGAGGACGCAGTGACTGGCTCGACCATGGCAATAACAGAAGCTGAAGTTGGCGACGTTTTCTCCAAACCTACTACGTATAAAAAGAAGGATAAACCCGCACCAAAGATCCCTAATAGAATCATCCAGAACCAGTCTGGTGAGTAAATGACGGATACTGCTTCATTCAAATCTGTGAAGAACAACATGATGAACGTAAACGTAAGAAAAGCGATTGCCAAAATCCCTTGTGGTTCTCCATGCTTTGAAGCATATTTAAAACCAAAAATAAACAACGCATATGATAGTCCAGCGCCTAGGCCCGCTAGAAGTCCAATCGTTGTAACCTGATCAGAGCCGACATTGTAAACTTCCGTCAGCAAGACGACACCAACCATCACGAAAGCGATTGCTATGAATTTGAAGAGAGACGGTTTTTCCAGATGAAATATAAACGAGATAAGGAGAACAAAGATAGGTGCCGTGTACATCAAGGCCGCCGCTACGGCGACGCTTGATTCTGAGATGCTAACAAAGTAAAAAACAAAGTTTCCTACTATCCCAATGCCTGCTACGACGGCCCAAAGGCATAAACGCTTGTTTAACCGGACTGGTCGAAATGCAAACCAAATTAGAAGACATATTAACCCTACAGTTCCTCTGTAAAAAGAAACGACCAAAGGGTCCCAACCTTTATCCATTAAAAAACTGCCAAGTCCACCGGAGATACCCCATAAAATTGCCGATAAAGCCACTAACAACAGGCCCTTATTAAGCATATTATTACCTCCACATTCCTCATTTAATCTATGTGGAGGTAACTATACCTTTTAATCAAAAATTTATAACTTGATTTTGGTGCAGTTTACGACTAAATTCTCATTTATTTATGGTACGGTTCATTCCGATTGATCCGATACGCCCGGTAAATCTGCTCACACAAGACGAGCTTCATCAATTGATGCGGGAACGTCATCTTCGAGAACGAGATCGTATCGTCCGACCGTTTCATGACGTCGTCGGATAAGCCAAGCGACCCACCGATGACGAAGGCGATTTTGCTCTTGCCGTACGTTGCCAACTTGTCGAGCTCACGGGCGAATTCTTCACTCGTCCGCTGCTTGGCATCGATGGCGAGAGCGATGACGTGCGTGTCCGGACTGATTTTCGCCAAAATCCGCTCGCCTTCTTTTTGTTTTACTAGAAACATGTCGGCTTCACTCAAATGTTCGGGCGCTTTCTCGTCCGCAACCTCGATTTCATGCACTTTCGCGTATGCCGACAGACGCTTCGTGTACTCCGCAATTCCTAGTTTCAAATATTTTTCTTTTAATTTGCCGACCGTGATAATTGAAATATTCATCCAATTCTTCCTTTTTCCACAGTTTTTTCGGAGTTATCCATAGGGTTATCCACAGAGTTATCCACAAATCCACATGTTGACAATCATTTTTTGCTTGACACAACATATGTTGCGTCGGCTTCGCAGAACTCACATTTGACTTGTCCACTTGTGGATAGTTCTTCGAGTAACGGGTACTCCCCCGTCTCATCGACAATGATGTCTAAAGCGATTTCAACATGTTCCTTGCATACTTTTTTTTCCACAAATTTTCCTCCTTAAAAAAGAAGCGTCGCCGCTCCTTTACGTTGCTTCTGTTAATGTGGCCTCGGTCGTTTCTGCCTTGCCTCGCCGTGTATATTCGATGACGATGTTATCCCCGACCGCGGCGTCTCGGTACAAAGCGTCACGTAAATCGACGTAACGTTTAATCTCACGGTCGCCGATCTTCGTGATGACGTCCCCGACGCGAAGCCCCGCTTGTTCGGCCGGACTACCGGGTGTGATCGCTTCGACGAACACCCCGTCCTCTTTGTCAAAACTGATGCCGTATTCTTCCCGGACATTGCCCGGGACGGCGATGACTTCTTGGATCGTGACGCCGAGCTGAGCCCGTGTCACCCGTCCGTCACGCTCGAGCATGTCGATGACCGGTAGCGCCACGTTGACCGGGATCGAGAAGCCGACCCCTTCGACGCTCGCTTCGGCGATCTTCATCGAGTTGATGCCGACGAGCTCACCGCGGATGTTGATGAGTGCCCCGCCTGAGTTGCCGGGATTGATGGCGGCGTCGGTCTGGATGACTTCGGCGTTATAGTCCATGAGACCGTCCGCGTTCGTATCAACCGGCACGGTCCGTTCGACACCACTGACGATACCACGCGTGACCGAGTTTGAAAAGACGCCGAGCGGGTTGCCGATCGCCATCACGGTCTCGCCGGCCTGTAGCACCGTCGAATCGCCGAGCACGATCGGATTGACGTCGATATTCTCCGGAAGTTTCACGGAGGCGACCGCCAAGTCGTTGAGCGGGTCTTCTCCTAAAATCGTGGCCGGTGCGACTTGCCCGTCCGCGAAGGCGACGTTGATCTCGTCCGCTTCCTCGATGACGTGGAAGTTCGTGACGATGTACGCCGTGTCCCCGTCGACTTTATAAACGACACCAGAGCCCGCACCGGCCTCCCATTGCGAGTCCGAGGTGAAGGCACGCTGGATGTTCGTGATGCTGACGACGGACGTCTTCGCGCCCGTGACGGCGGCCGTGATGTCCGACTCCGTGACGGTGACGGCTTGCTCGGTACGGACCAGCTCGTTTGTAACAAAACGAGAGGTCGGCGAATCCCAGAGCATCATCGCGAAAAAGAATAACGCCGCTCCTAAGAATCCGCCAACCCCTCCGAGTAATAACGGTTTTACATTCAGCCGTGGCTTATGGCGCACGTGTTCCTCTTGCTTTGGACGCCACTCGCTTCGGGATGGATAAGTCGATGGTGAATCGTTCATTGATGCTGCTTCGTGCTCTAAAGGTTCGACGTCTTGAGGTTCATACTCATGGTGTCTCTCTTCGTTCACGACGCGCCCCCCCTTCAGGACAGTGTTACCTGTCTTTTCCCAAGTTCGCTTATAAAGAAACGAGCGGACATGGGATTAATGGGTCGGTGTCATGCAATTTGATGCGTCCAAGATCGACGTCACGCATGCCGAGCGTCTGTGCGACGCTCATCTGCGCGAGTTCTTTCATATTGTTGTCTTTACTGAGGTGGGCCAAAAAGATCCGTTTCGTCCGCTCACCGATGACCTCGCTCATCGCGATGGCGGCGTCTTCGTTCGAGACGTGGCCATAGTCCCCGAGGATGCGCCGTTTGACGCTCCACGGGTACCGACCCATCTGTAGCATCGAGACATCATGGTTCGACTCAAAGATGAAGTCGTCCGCGCCGCGGATGAGCCCTTTCATCCGGTCCGAGACGTACCCGGTGTCGGTGATGTGGGCCAGCCGCTTGCCGTCATGGGCGAACTGATAAAACATCGGGTCGGCCGCATCGTGGCTGACGTTGAACGACTCGATCTCGATGTCCCCGAACTGTTTGACGTCACCGACCTCGAAATGAAACTTCAAGGCCGGATCGATCTTCCCGATTTTGTCTTCCATCGCTGCCCACGTCTTCGTGTTCGCGTAGATCGGCAAGTTGTACTTTCGGGCGAGGATCCCGACTCCTTTAATATGGTCGGAGTGCTCATGTGTGACGAGCAGTGCGTCGATACCCTCGAACGACTGGCCGATGTCTGTGATGCGTTGCTGCATCGCCTTGCCGGTCAATCCGGCGTCGACGAGCAATTTCGCCCGGTCCGTCTCAATATAGAGCGCGTTACCGGTCGAACCGCTCGCGAGCACACTGTAGCGTAAAGTCACTCGATCACTCCTTTCAGTCTTCTAAATTAAATTCAACCCGTTCGACCGTCCCATCGATGGCATTGACGAAATATACGTTGTCGTCGATAGCGATCGACCAGAGCGGCGGCATGATGATCAAACTGCCGGAACTATCGAGCGGTAAGCTATAAAACCCGGTGTTGATGGCGCGCATCTCTTGGTTCGGCTGGAAGTACTTCCGGGCCGCGAGTTGTGAGATCGCCTCACTCGCCGTCAAGACGAGGTCGTCTTGCGATTTCGACGACAAGTTCGTCAAATGGCGCTGCTTGTAGTCCGTCACTTCGTAGTTTTCATTCAATTGAAGCAATAACAGGGACGGACCGATATATGTCTCCGTGTCCGCCTCGATTTCCGGGTTCGAGAAAATCTTATTGTTTTCATACGTCTGAACGAACGCGAGTTGGCGCGTCTCTTGGTCAAACCGCCAGTAGGCGTACTCTGACCCGAACGGCACGTAATCGGTGACGAATGTCGACGCCGTCGTCCGCAAGTCGTTCTCGTCGAGTGGGACGGCTTGTTTGAGCTCGACTTCAAGCTGCATGTTGTCGAGCGTCGTCGCTAATTGTACTTCACGATTTTTCGTGATCATCGACGCCGACATCTGCTCAGACGAGCCGGTCAAATAACCAATATCCCGTCCCATCCGTGGCAATTTCGATGCGTCGACGTCACGTTGGTCCAAGATTTGGGCGATTGACGTGTTATCGCTCGTCACAACCTCGGTCGCCCACGTTTCCGTCAAGAGCTGGAACAACAAGTAGATGTTCAGCGCGAGGAAGGCGAAGATTAAAATCGTTTTCGCTTTACTCCAATCCACGGTACATCATCCTCTCTGTCCAATCTTCCGGCTTGTCGTAAGGGATCCATCTCCCGGCTTCACGGACGAACCAGTTCGGGGAGAACGTGACGTAACGACTCGCGTCTTCATTGTATTCGATCTCATAACCGAGACGAATCTCAGTCACGTTTTCGAACCGGTCTGCGTTGACGAGCGTATCGATGACGTCTTGCCCGTCTGCAAGCTGTGTCGTCCCGACCGAGATCAACCGGTCGATTTCGAGATGATGACGCGTGATGGACCGGACTTGTGCCCCGTCGTTTTCAACGCGCAGTGTGGATAAGTCGATCGCATCGTTGTTGATAAACGCATCACGTTGGCTAAAGACAGGGTGCCCTTTCACGTGAAACCGAAACACGGTCGTCTCAAAGCCTTTGTTCGCTGGTGTGATCGCATCGAAACGAAGGGACAGACCTTGACTCTCTGACGTCTCATCGACCCAGCCGCCATGAAAGTTGACGAAGTCGACGATCGTATCAAGCCCGATCGCCGACTCGCGCTCGGTGCTATTGCGTGACAAGTTGCGATAGCGGCTCGCGTTCAACGTCGCGTCATACTCGGCGACGCTGATCCCGTTCGTGAGTGCGCCGATCGAACTCGCTGGATCGACTTCTTGAACGTTCGGGTCACCAGGGAAGAACGTATCGCGCATCCAATCAAGGCGTGCCGAGATTTGGATTTGTGAGACGTCATACGCGAACAGCTCGTTCATCTCAGGCCCGACGACCGGGATATAGTTGACCCGCTCGTCCGTGTACGTGACCCGTTGCATCGCACGGTTCGAATCTTTTAAGAACAAACTGTTGACGTCCCCTTGTCCGGCTTTAGAGAGCCGACCTTCCCACAGCGACTGATCGCTCATGATCGCCCGGACTTTCCAGACGTTGTCGTCCATGAAGATGAGCGCCCGTTGCGGTACTTTCCCTGACAGGCTGTAAGACCCGGGCAGAATGTAACTGAGCGTGTCCGCATAGTATGGTTCCGGTAAAATCAGTTCAACTGCCTCGTTGACACCGGCATACAAGCTCGGTACGTTTTTGGCGGCGAGCGGTTTAAACTCGTTCGCCTCGAATGCGTCGCGAATGACCCGAGCGATTTGCTTCGGCGTGTTCTTCGTCGCAAAGACAGCGTTGTTCTCGTGGACGACCGTCTGGGTTGGCACAATAATTTGCCTCGCCTGACGTTGCAGCGACTCGTCCACCGTCGCCACTTGGGTCTCGGATTGGACCGATTGATACTTCGGATGGTAATCCCAAAGGATGACCGTTTGGACGATGGACGTGACGATCAAGGTAAGCAAGACGAGCGATTTCACCAGCTCTGGCTTCGCCCAGAAACGTTTTCGTCCCATCAGTCATTCACCTCCACGATCGTATCGAACGGGATGGTGAAGTAAATCGTCGTCCCACGTCCAAACTCGCTCTCCGCCCAAATGTCGCCACCGTGGGCCGAAACGACTTCCTTGGCAATCGACAGACCGAGTCCGGTCCCGCCGATATTTCGCGCTCGGGCCTTGTCGACCCGATAGAACCGTTCAAAGATTTTCTTCAAGTTCGACTTCGGAATTCCGACACCTTCATCTTTGATACCGATGACGAGACGTTTCGCCCGCAGCATCGTCCGGAACGTGATCGTCCCGCCTTCTGGCGAGAACTTGACCGCGTTCGTGATGATGTTGTCGATTACTTGGGTCATCTTATCTTGATCGGCGTGCACGTAGACGCGACGCTTCATGAGCTTCCGGCGGAACTGGATCGTTTCGCCTTTCGTCATCTCATGGCGCTCGATGATATCGTTGAAGAATTGGATGAAGTCAAACTTCACTTTTTGCATCGTATACTCTTTACTGTCCATCTTCGAGAGCTGGAGTAAGTCGTTGACGAGACGAATCATCCGTTCGGTCTCGTTTTGAGTCGTCTCAAGGAACCGCGGTGCGAGCTCATCATCTTTGTACGCGCCTTCGGCGAGCACTTCGAGATAGCTCCGCATCGTCGTGAGCGGCGTCCGCAGCTCGTGGCTGACGTTGGCGACGAACTCACGGCGGTCTTGTTCGACTTGCTCTTGCTCGGTCACGTCGTGCAAGACGACGATGAGACCAGTGATCGGACCGCTATGTTTTTGAATTGGTGAGAAGTAGGCGCGGACGAGGAACAATTCTTCGTCCGTACTGAGATCGATCAATTTCGCCGGCATCGTCCCGTCTTCCGGGATGACGATCTCATCATCAAACTCGAGCAGGCTCTGCAGGTTCGACCCCATCGCCTCTTCTTCGGCGACACCGATCATATCGCGGGCCTGGTCGTTCATGAGGATGACGCGGAGCGAACGGTCGGTCGCGACGACACCGTCCGACATGTTCTCTAACACACTCGTCAAGCGGCGTCGTTCGGCCTCGGTCGTCGCGTTCGCCTCCATCAGTTCGTCGGTCAGTTCGTTAAAGGCGTAGGCGAGTTGCCCGACCTCATCGTCGGAATAGACTTTAACTTTCCGCGAGAAGTTTCCTTTTCGCATCTCGACGGCTTGACGACGCATGTCCGCAATCGGCCGCGTGATTGTCCGTGACAGCAAAATTCCGAGGATGGACGTGATGATCAAGGCGATGAGTGTACCGGTCGCAAGGATCCTCGTCACTTGCTCCATCTGGTTGTAAATCGATTGCATCGACGCCTCGATATAGATCATCCCGGTCGTCGTCCCATCGACCTCGGATTTGATCGGGACGGCGACGACGCGCATCCGCTCGTTCGAGTCCTCATAGACGAGCGTCTCTTGCGCACCGCTTGTCGCGAACGATTTTTGAATGAACGAACTCGCCGTCCGTTGTCCGACGAGGCTTTGGTTGTTTTGGTTCGAAGTCGCCCGGACGACACTGTTCGTGTCGATAATTTGGACTTCGCGAATATCGTCAGCTAGCGTCGTGCTCTCCGTAAACTCAGACAGCAGTTGATCCAGTACCTGGTTCAACTGCTGATCAGTAGTCGAGTCACCGCCGTTCGATGCGATCCCTTCACTGACGTTGTAGCTCAGAAGGTTGGCCCGATCGACGAGCGACTGCGAGAAGTTGTTGATGTATTGTCGTTCGAGGGAGCGTACGAAGTACACTCCGATGACTTGCATCGCAACAAGGATGAGCAGCGCATAGATGACGACGAGCTTCCACTGGATAGATTTAAAGAAGTTCGTCCGTTTCATCGTTTAGTCTTCTTCTCCCGCTTTTAAATAGTACCCGACACCGCGGCGCGTAATAATATACGTCGGCGTGCTCGGGCTGTCTTCGACCTTCTCCCGCAAACGGCGGACCGTAACGTCGACCGTACGCACGTCTCCGAAGTAGTCGTAACCCCACACCGTCTGAAGCAAATGCTCGCGCGTCATCACTTGGCCGATGTTTTGGGCCAGGTAATGGATGAGCTCGAATTCACGGTGCGTCAGTTCGATCTTCTCTTCGCGTTTCGTGACCATGTATGAATCCGGATGAATCGTCAAGTCACCGATCACGATATCGTTCGCGTTGGCGCCTTTCGCTTCGACAGCCGGTGCCGTCGCGTGACGACGCATGTTCGCTTTGACGCGGGCTAAGAGCTCGCGTGAGCTGAACGGCTTCGTGACGTAGTCGTCGGCGCCGAGTTCGAGGCCGAGTACTTTGTCGATCTCCGAGTCTTTCGCCGTCAACATGATGATCGGCATATCATACTTCTTACGCACTTCACGACACACTTCCATGCCGTCTTTGAGCGGGAGCATGATGTCGAGCAAGATCAAATCAGGTTTGACCTCCTCGACTTTCACGAGTGCCTCTTCCCCGTCATAAGCGACGTGGACGACATAGCCCTCTTTTTCAAGTTTAAACTTCAATATATCAGCGATTGGTTGTTCGTCATCTACCACTAAAATCGTACGATCCATTCAGTGAGTCCTCCTCTATCGTTAAACGTACACGTCCTATTGTAACTCTTTTTCAATGGGTTAGAAAGCGTGGTCCATTTCCACGGAAATGAAAAAAGAGCCGCGAGGGCTCTTAGTCTTATGCTTCGTAGATGTCACGCAAGATGACTGTCTGTTCACGCGCTGGTCCGACCGAGAACGTCAACAGTTCGATGCCCGTCAACGCTTCGATGCGCTTGACATAGCGCTGTGCGTTCACCGGCAAGTCTTCGAACTTGCGGACCCCTGTGATGTCTTCCGTCCAGCCCGGGAGCTCTTCAAACACCGGCTCACACTTCTCGAGGACGCGGAAGTTAGGCGGGTACTCATCGAGGAGCTTGCCTTCGTACTCGTACGCCGTACAAATTTTAAGCGTCTCAAGACCTGTCAACACGTCGATCGAGTTGAGGCATAGGTCAGTGATGCCGCTGACACGACGCGAGTGGCGGACGACGACCGAGTCGAACCAACCGACACGGCGCGGACGTCCTGTCGTCGTACCGTACTCCTTACCGACTTCACGGATCATGTGACCGATCTCGTCATCGAGCTGGGTCGGGAACGGGCCGTCTCCGACGCGCGACGTGTACGCTTTACAGACGCCGACGACGTGGTCGATCTTCGAAGGTCCGATTCCGGCACCGCTCGATACCCCGCCTGACGCCGCGTTCGACGATGTGACGAACGGGTACGTCCCGTGATCGATGTCTAACAGCACACCTTGTGCGCCTTCGAATAGGATTTTCTGTTCTTCGTCGAGCGCATCGTTCAACACGACCGATGTATCACACACGTACTTGGCAAACTGTTGGCCATACGCATAGTATTCTTCAAAGATATCATCGAACTCGACCGCGTCGACTTCATACATCTTGACGAACATCCGGTTTTTAATTGCGAGGACCGTCTTCAGTTTCTCGGCGAACACTTCCTTGTCGAGCAGGTCAGCGATCCGGATCCCGATCCGTGCCGCTTTGTCCATGTAACAAGGGCCGATCCCTTTGAGTGTCGTCCCGACTTTCGCGTCACCTTTCGCATCTTCTTCAAGCTTGTCTTGAAGCTGGTGATACGGCAAGATGACGTGGGCCCGGTTTGAGATGCGGAGGTTGTCCGTGCTCACGCCGCGCTCATGTAAGTATGCAAGCTCTGTAATGAGTGACTTCGGGTTGACGACCATTCCGTTCCCGATGACACATGTCTTGTCCGAATAGAAGATCCCCGATGGAATCAAGTGAAGTTTATACTTCGTATCATTGAAGACGATCGTATGACCAGCGTTGTCTCCCCCTTGATAACGCGCGACGACGTCGGCTTGTTTAGACAAGAAATCGGTGATCTTCCCTTTTCCTTCATCGCCCCACTGCGTTCCCACTACGACTACTGATGACATAATGAATCCTCCTTGTAGATAAACGTTCTGTTCAAACCATTGGTAAGTGTACACTTGCCACTTCAGAAAGTCAACCTAATACCGAACGATAATTTTATGTATTACCCTTTCGTTCGTTATTGACTCGCATTCAATTACTATTTCCCCGATTCTACAAAAAAACACCACCGATCTCACATCGGTGGTGCGAAAGCTTGCGTCTCCATGTTGACGAACTTGTTGTACTCTTTCCGGAACGAGAGTTTGACCGTCCCGGTCGGACCGTTACGCTGTTTGGCGATGATGATCTCGATCGTGTTGGCATCTTCACTCTCTTTATCGTAATAGTCGTCCCGGTACAAGAAGGCGACGATATCGGCATCTTGCTCGATCGCTCCGGATTCCCGGATATCCGACATCATCGGCCGTTTGTCTTGACGGCTCTCTACGCCACGCGAGAGCTGCGACAAGGCGATGACCGGTACTTGGAGTTCCCGGGCGATCGCTTTGAGCGTACGCGAGATCTCAGAGACTTCTTGTTGCCGGTTCTCGCCCGGCTTGCCGGTCCCGACAATGAGCTGCAAGTAGTCGATCATGATCATGCCGAGACCGTACTCTTGCTTCAAGCGGCGGCATTTGGCCCGAATCTCGTTGACGCGAAGACCTGGTGTATCGTCGATAAAGATACCGGCCTGTGATAACGACGACATCGCGAGCGATAGCCGTCCCCAGTCCTCAGACTCGAGTCGCCCGGTCCGCAGACGCTGCGCGTCGATATTGCCTTCCGCACAGAGCATCCGCATGACGAGTTGTTCAGCACCCATCTCAAGACTAAAGATGGCGACGTTCTCGCCCGTACGAACCGCGACGTTTTGCGAGATGTTGAGGGCGAAGGCCGTCTTCCCGACAGAAGGACGGGCGGCCACGATGATGAGGTCGTTACGCTGGAACCCGGCCGTCATCTTGTCGAGGTCACTAAAGCCGGTCGCGATCCCCGTGATCTCACCGCTCGATTGATGCAGCTTCTCAATCGTCGAATAGGCATCCGACAAAACCGAACCGATCGAATGGAAACTCGATTGGCCTTTCCGTTGCGAAACTTTTAAAATGTTTCGCTCGGCATCAGATAGGACCGCATCGACTTCGTCTTGACGCTCGTATCCGTCCGAGACGATATTCGTCGCCGTCCGGATGAGACGCCGGAGCGCCGCCTTTTGATCGACGACGTTCAAATAGTACCCGATGTTCCCGATGGCAGGAACCGCCTCGGCGATTTCGGCCAAGTAGTTCAATCCACCGATCTCATCGAGGATTCCTTGTGATTGGAGCTCCGAACTGAGCGTGACCAAGTCGACGAGTTCCCCGCGGTCGTTGATCTTCAGCATCGCTTCGAAGATCCGTTGATGGCTGACACGATAAAAGTCGTCCGGGTCGACTCGTTCCGAGGCCGTGATCAGCCGGTCAGAATCGAGAATAACTGCCCCAAGGACGGCTTGTTCCGCCTCAACGCTATGTGGCGGAGTATTGACTTGAATCGCATCACTCATTCGTTTCTACCTCGCCTTCAAGCTTCTTGAACATGTACGTTTAACAGTGCCGTGACGTCATGGTGCAACTTCACGGGCACTTTTGTGAAACCGAGCGCTTTGATCGGATGTTCAAGTTCGATTTTACGCTTATCGATCTTGTAGCCCATCCCTTTGAGCGCTTCACCGATCTGTTTGCTCGTTACCGAGCCGAAGACACGGCCGCCTTCGCCTGATTTCGTCTTGACGACGATTGTCTCTTTTTCAAGCTTGTCTTTCAACTGTTGCGCGGCTTTCAGCTCTTCTTCGGCTGCTTCCTCGGCACGGCGTTCTTTCGCTTGAAACGCCTTCAAGTTGCCTGGTGTCGCTTCGACTGCCAAGTTTTGCTTGAAGAGTACGTTTTTTGCGTAAGCATCGGCGACGTTTTTCACGTCCCCTGCCTGTCCTTGACCTTTAACATCTACTTTTAAAATGACTTTCATTCCGATTCCTCTCCCTCGTTTTCATCTGTCGTGTAATGATCGATCGCTTCTTTTAACAGCTGCTTCGCCTCGTCGCGACCCACGTTCAACTGCGTGGCCGCGTTCGTCAAGTGGCCGCCTCCGTCGAGCATCTCCATGATGACTTGAACGTTGACGTCACCGAGCGAACGGGCACTGATCCCGGTCCGACCGTCTGGCAAGATGGCGATGACGAACGACGCCTTGACGCCTTCCATGTTCAGGAGTTGGTCCGCCGATTGGGCGATCAACACTTGATGATGGGCCTCGTCGTCTGAAGCGACCGCGATTGCCATACCGCCTGCATAAATGTCGGTATTCTCTAGAATATGCGACTGTTCGATATAAGAATCGAGGTCTTGCCGCATGAAATGTTGGACGAGCACGGTGTCCGCTCCTTGAATCCGGAGGAATGAAGCGGCATCAAACGTCCGCGACCCGGTCCGGAGCGTGAACCCTTTCGTATCGACCATGATTCCGGCAAGGAGCGACGTCGCCTCTAAAATCGACAGTTTGCGGGTACCCGCTTGATATTCAATCAACTCTGTCACGAGTTCACACGTCGACGACGCGTAAGGTTCCATGTAGACGAGCACCGGGTCCTCGATAAACTCTTCGCCGCGACGATGATGGTCGATGACGACGACTCGTTCGGCCCGGTCTAAAAGATCCCGTGAGATGACGAGTGAGGGACGATGCGTGTCAACGATGACGAGAAGTGTTTGGTCATCGATGAGCGGTTGCGCCTCAAACTCCGTCAAAAAGCGGCTGTACAAGTCTTCATCATTCTCGACTTCATGGACGAGCCGTTGAATCCCGACACTCGTCTCGCCGGCCGGGATGACGACGTACGCCTCACGACCGACAAACTCAGCGAGCTTCATGATTCCAATCGATGCGCCGAGCGAATCCATGTCCGGGTTTTTATGTCCCATGATGAGGACACGGCTCGACTCTCGAATCAAATCACGCATCGAGTTCGAGATGACGCGGGCACGTACCCGCGTCCGTTTCTCGGTCGGATTCGTCTTGCCGCCGAAGAAGCGGACTTTTCCGTTATGACGTTTGACGACGACTTGGTCACCACCGCGTCCGAGCCCTAAATCGAGGCTCGATTGGGACAAGTTGCCGAGTTCGGTCAGCGTCGTCTCGCCGCAGCCGATACCGATCGAGAGCGTGAGCGGAATTTTATGTTCCTTCGTCGCTTCCCGTACCTCATCAAGAATCGAGAAGCGATTGTTCTCGAGTTCCGAGAGCGTTCGTTCGTTCATGACGAGGAAAAACCGGTCGGCAGCCGTCCGCCGCATATAAATGTGATATTTTTGCGCCCACTGGTTCAAGAGAACGGTCACACGGCGGTTGATTTCGCTGCGGACCTGTTCATCGACAGCAGTCGACATCTCATCGTAGTTGTCTAAGTAGAGGACGCCGATCACTGTCTGCGTTTCAGAGTACTTCTGTTCAATCTCCGCCTCGTCCGTCATATCGAACAAGTACAGCGTTTGATATTCCTTATTGTACAAGACACGGTATACACGGTCCCCGACTTCAATCGTCGCCTCGTCCTCTTCCTCCTCGATCAACTCCGTAAAGGCCGAATGAATCGAGTCGATCGAGATGCCCAGTTCCATCTCAAGTTCAAAGATGAGTCGGGACTGTTCATTGAACCAACTGATGCGCCGGGTCTCATCGAATATTAGAATCCCGATCGGCATACTCGTGAGCGCTTCTTTGCCGACATCCTCAATCCGATGTGAGAGCGAGTGGACATAACGTTCCCACGCTTTGCGTTCTCGCCGGATCGTCACTTGCTGATACGTGAAGAAGATCAGCGTGCCCACGAACAGGGTGATTGCCGCCACAATGCTGTAGAACGCCAATCCTAACGAAACGAGCATTCCAATCACATACGGAATCGCGTAACGTGCGTATTGGTTCTTCACTGATGTTATTGCTTCACCACTGTGCATGTGTGCCTCCTAAAATGAGTGCCGAGCACTCATGATGTCTAAATGGTTTCTGCTCTATCATACCATATCTGCCGGTTTCACTTACACTCCTACGTGGAGACAGAAAACAAAAAAACGACTTACCCCAAAGGATAAGCCGTGTGTCAAACATTACTCTGCAACGTATGGAAGCAAAGCCATTTGACGTGAACGCTTGATAGCGACAGTAAGTGGACGTTGGTATTTCGCTGAAGTACCAGTCACACGACGTGGAAGAATTTTCCCACGCTCTGAAACGAAGCGCTTGAGCAATTCTACGTCTTTATAATCGATATGAGTGATGTTGTTCGACGTAAAGAAACATACTTTACGACGACGACGACCTCCTGGACGACGTGCCATGTGAAGACCTCCTTTATTAGTTTAGTTTCGAATCGACGCGATCAAAATGGTAGATCGTCATCCGATAAGTCGATTTTGCCGCCACCCGAGAACGGATCTGCTTCAAAACCTTTGTTTGAAGATTGGTTTGAGGACTGAGATGAAGTCGAAGAAGCGGCTGCGCCCCATCCTGATCCACTTGACTCACCACCACCGAAAACATCTCCCGCTGGTGCTGTATCACGTTGCGCTGAGGCACCGCGTGGTTCAAGGAAGCGTACGCTATCTGCTACGACTTCTGCCCGGTAACGACGTTGGCCATCTTGACCCTCGTAACTACTGATTTGAAGGCGACCGTCTACGCCGGCCATGCTGCCTTTTTTCAAATATTGCGCCACGTTCTCTGCTTGTTTGCGCCAAACGACACAATCAATAAAGTCCGCCTCACGCTTCCCATCTTGTCCAGTAAATGGACGATCGCAAGCGAGAGTGAAGCGAGTTACGGCGATTCCGCTCTGCGTATAACGCATTTCTGGATCGCGTGTCAATCGACCAACTAACACAACTCGGTTAATCATCTCAAAGCTCCCCTTTCACAATATGAAGCGTCAAGAATCAACGCTCATCTTTAGTTGTCATTTGACGGACAACGTCATCAGAGATCTTCATGAGACGCTCTGTTTCTTGGATCGCTTTAGGTTCAGCAGTGATGCTAAGAAGAACATAGTATCCTTCGCGCATTTTGTTGATCTCGTAAGCGAAACGACGTTTACCCATATCTGTTGTTTTTTCAACAGTACCTCCGTTTTCAGTGATGACGTTGTTAAAACGTTCAACCAACGCTTTTTTAGCTTCCTCATCAACTGATGGACGGATAATGTAAAGTAGTTCATATTTACGCATTATCTTTCACCTCCTCTTGGACTAGCGGCTCCTACCGGTTGCAGGAGCAAGGAGCAAACAATTGTTTTACTCACGTCATAATATACTATCAAACTTATTTGCATTTTACAATACGTTTCAAGGAAATGTCTTAAACATTGAAGCGGAACGTGACTACGTCGCCATCTTCGAACACATATTCTTTACCTTCTGAACGCAACTTGCCTTGCTCTTTGACGAGTGCCATGTTGCCGGCAGCCGACAAGTCTTCGTACGAGACGACTTCTGCCCGGATGAATCCGCGCTCAAAATCCGAATGGATGACGCCGGCACACTGAGGAGCCTTCATCCCTTGTTTGAACGTCCAAGCACGGACTTCTTTCTCACCTGCCGTGAAGTATGTGGCGAGACCTAGCGTCGAGTACGCGGCATGGATCAGCTGATCGAGGCCAGACTCTTCAATCCCGAGGTCTTGTAAGAACTCAAGGCGCTCTTCTGGCTCAAGCTCAGAAATTTCTTCCTCGATGCGCGCGCAGATGACGATCACTTTCGCATCTTCCGTCGCGGCGTGTTCACGTACGGCTTGCACGTACTTGTTGTTGTCCGAATCTGCGACTTCGTCTTCGCTCACGTTCGCGACGTAAAGCATCGGTTTCATCGTCAACAGTTGGAAGTGTTTGACGATCGCGAGTTGGTCTTCCGTCAATTCGGCTACACGGGCCGGGCGCTCTGATTCGAGGACCGCTTGGACAATCTCGAGTGCTTCAAGTTCTTGGGCGGCCCCTTTATCTTTTGACTTCACCATTTTTTGAACGCGCGTGATGCGCTTGTCGACAAGTTCGAGGTCCGCCAAGATGAGCTCGAGGTTGATTGTCGTGATGTCATCGATCGGCGATACTTTACCGGCGACGTGGGTGATGTTGTCATCTTCAAAACAACGGACGACTTGGCAAATCGCGTCCACTTCACGGATGTTGGCTAGGAACTTGTTCCCGAGCCCTTCTCCTTTTGATGCTCCTTTGACGATTCCAGCGATATCTGTAAATTCGAACGCTGTCGGTACCGTCTTCTTCGGTTTGACGAGTTCCGTCAACCGGTCCAGACGTGTGTCCGGTACTTCGACGACTCCGACGTTCGGGTCGATTGTAGCAAACGGATAGTTGGCCGCTTCTACACCTGCTTGCGTGATAGCGTTAAATAATGTCGATTTCCCGACGTTCGGTAACCCGACGATTCCTGCTGTTAATCCCACTTATATTTCCTCCTCATCCGGCGTTTCCCGGGAAATGTTGATCCGTCTGTGGAGTGGGTACGTTCAGTACACCACACCGTCACATCCTTCACAATTATAGATAGTCCTCGATTAAACCGCAACTCACGGTTGCAACATAGAGAAGAACGCCACTTATTCAGCGGCGTTCTCTTGTTTAAGCACTTTTTTCAAACGTTTGTCAAAGTCACGTCGCGGCATTAAGACGCTCGCTCCGCAGCCTTGACATTTGATTCTGATGTCCATCCCGACCCGTGTGACTTGCCAACGGTTCGTCTGACAAGCGTGTGGTTTCTTCATCTCTACAAAATCGTTTAACTCATACGATTTAGCCTGCATTTTCGGGCGCTCCTTTAGTCGAAGTGGTTGGAGGCATCATGACCGTGCGTGGATATGGAATTTCAATCCCGCGCTCATCAAGTCCGGCCTTCAACTCTTTATGCAAAATCCGGCCTGCCGCGAAATGTTGCGTCGGCGGCACTTCGGCCATGAGACGGTACACGACTTCCGACGGTCCGAGCGACTGCACGCCTGCGAGTGTGATCGGTTCGATGAACAGATCGTAATACTTTTCCTCGACCGCTTTCGCGATTTCTTTCAGCGCTTTTTCGACCCCTTCTACCTCTTCCTCATAAGCGACCCCGATATCGACGACAGCGACGCTGTTCTCAAGCGAGTAGTTCGTCACTTGCATGATTTGACCGTTCGGAATGATCGTCACTTGTCCGTTCAATCCTCTAAGTTTCGTCGTCCGGATGCCGACTTCAATGACGGTCCCGTCGACTTGTTGGTTCAAGTTCACATAGTCCCCGTTCTTGTACTGGTTCTCAAAAATAATGAACGCGCCTGTGATGACGTCTTTGACCAAGTTTTGGGCACCGAACGAGATGGCGAGACCCGCGACCCCGGCCGATGCGATCAAACCAGCGATATTGACCCCGAATTGACCGAGTACGGTCAAAATCATAATGAGCCCGATCACATAACGGATCGTGTTTTGCGCCAGTTTCAAAAGCGTTTCATTTTGTCGTTGCGCCACGATGTTATCTTCATGGATTTTACGTAACGTGAAAACGCGCTGGACCATCGACGTCAATATTCTTGTCGCCGCATACAACGCCACGATGATGAGCACGACCCCGGTCAGCTTAATCCCAAGGGCGATCCACATCTCTGTATCTTGAAAATACGCGACGAAGCGGTTGACGTTATTAATCGTCTCGTCGGCCACCGTACTTAAATCTGTTTCTGTATTCTGTGAAGCCATGTTGTCACCTCTAAAGTCATATATTCTAACCCATCAAACCACAATTGATGACTTTTCTCAAACCCTACATCCGGACGTTATAAGTTTCCTTGTTCCGGGAATGGGTTAATACGATATCCTTCCGCAAATGCAACTAGATCACAAACAGCTTAGAAGAGAGGATGAGATTCATGCCGTTTCGCCTAAAACCTCATAAACCATACTCTTTCTTCATCGAACATACTGAACGGAGTGGATCCAAACTTTTTGCTGACCAGCTTCACGAACAGTTGGCGAGCGAGACACACCGTCCGATCGTTCTCGTCTGCATCGGATCCGACCGTTCGACCGGAGATTCGCTCGGTCCCCTCGTCGGTACGTTTCTCGAGGAAAAAATGGTTCGGAACTTGCACGTCTACGGGACACTCACGAAACCGGTCCACGCATTAAACCTAGTAGAAACACTCCATGAGATTCAGACACGCTTTCACCGTCCGCTCATCATCGCCATCGATGCCTGCCTCGGCCGCTTATCGAGCGTAGGTTACGTCTTCTTCTCGGAAGGCCCGCTCGCACCGGGCGCTGGCGTTCAAAAAGAACTCCCCTCGGTCGGCGAATACAACATCAAGGCGGTCGTCAACGTGAGCGGCTTCATGGAGATGATGATTCTACAAAACACGCGTCTCCACCTCGTTTACGAACTGGCGCGCTTCGTCACCGCCGGATTCGTCGAATTCGATTCGCGAATCGGAAACATCCACCATGAAGAGGCTGCGTTCACAAGACTTCGTCAATCACGTGACGAATCAAAATCTTGAGGTGACAACAGCGTCAACAAATGTTCCAAGTCTTCCTGCGAAAAATATTTCAACTCGAGGACGCCGCCTTTTCGACGTGACCGAATCGAGACATCCATTTGAAGACGTTCCGCAAGCACGGCCTCGACGGCTTCGACGTCTGAGTCTGAGCGTTTGAGCGTCTTTTTTTCTGTGCGCTCTTTTTGCAAATGGCGCTCGAGCCGGCGGACCGTCCACTGCTCAGCAATGACACGTCGCGCGATTTGTTCCATCGCCGCCTCCGACTTCATGCCGGTGATGGCACGGGCATGACCCATCGTCAGTTCTCCGACCATGACCGCGTGTTGGACCGCGCTCGGCAGTCTCAGGAGCCGGAGGCTGTTCGTCACATGGCTCCGGCTCTTCCCGACACGTGCGGCGAGCTGTTGTTGCGTCAGCCCTAATGTCTGCATGAGTTGCTCATAGGCGAGCGCTTCTTCGATCGCGTTCAAATCAGCCCGTTGGATGTTCTCGATTAGCGCGAGCTCCATGACCCGATCCGAGTCGGCCGTAACGACGAGCGCCGGAATGTCTTCCTTCCCGGCAAGCCGCGCCGCCTGATAGCGCCGCTCCCCAGCGATGATCTCATAATAGCCGCTCGCCTTACGGACGACGATGGGCTGTAAGACACCGTACCGTTCAATCGATTGTCGCAACTCTTCTAGCTTCTCGGCTTCGAATTGCTTCCTTGGTTGGTTCGGGTTGGGACGGATAAATTTGAGCGCTAACTTTTCCATCGTGACGCCTCCTTGTTCATGATTTATAAAAAAAGCACGAGCTCACTTTTGTGGCCGCGCTTTTGGGATTCGGATTCGAATTTCAACAAACTCTTCTTCATCGACTTCTTCGGTTTGAACTTCGATACCGGTTTTCCCGATCAAATCAATCGAGTCACGGATCGTGTTGATCGCGATTCGAGTGTCTCGGGCAAAACTTTTCGTCCGCCGGCGTTGCTTCTTCGGTTTCCGTTTTTCTTCTTCGATCGGTGTCGTCAAGAACGCGACACGCTGTTCCGTCTCTTTGACGTTATAGTCTTCTTCAAGGATCTCCGTGAGTACTTGAATTTGCAGCAACTCTTCTTTGAGCGGCAAGAGCGCCCGGGCATGTCGTTCGTTGATTTGACGGTCACGTAAACATTGTTTGACGTCGTTCGGCAGCTTCAAGAGGCGTAACTTGTTCGCGATTGTCGACTGGCTCTTACCAAGGCTCTTCGCGAGCGCGTCTTGCGTCAACTGTTTCATCGACAACAACCGGTCATACGCTTCCGCTTCTTCAATCGGGCTAAGCTGTTCGCGTTGTAAGTTTTCGATGAGCGCCAAGGCGGCCGTTGTATCGTCATCCATGTCACGGACGATAGCCGGAATGACGGACCATCCTAACGATTTGACCGCACGAAAACGACGCTCCCCAGCGATGATCTCATAGCGGTCCCCTTCCGCCTTACGAACAACGATCGGCTGAAGCAATCCGTGCTCTTCGATCGTGACGGCCAACTCTTCAATCTTAGCCGGTTCAAATACTTTACGCGGTTGATAACGGTTTGGAAGAAGTAATGCTAAAGCGATTTCTTGGACCGTGTCGTTCGGTTTAACTTGCGTCATTTCCGTGACGGCCACTTCTTGACGACTTCCGAACAGTTTAGCAAATGTTTTCTTCAACGTCGGCACCCCTTTATGTAAAAAATAAGCAGATTCCACCACTGGAATCTGCTTTTAGTTTCACGTGAAACAAGAATACTCAGATTAGCGGCTCTTTCGCAGGCGTTCCCGCTTTACGCGGATATTTCCCGGGCGTTTTACGTAATTTATCTACAATTACGATATTACGCTCACTCATCTCTCCTGGCAATAGGAACTGGTGTGTCGCTTTTACTTTCCCACCGAGCACCGCCAAGGCATTCTTCGCGTCCACAAGTTCGTCGGAAACTTTCGCGGCTTTGAGCGCCACGAACGTTCCGCCGACTTTTGCGAGCGGTAGACAGTACTCGGCGAGCACCGTCATCCGCGCGACGGCACGGGCCGTCACGACATCAAATTGCTCACGGAATTTTTTATTTTTCCCGAACTCTTCAGCGCGTCCGTGGTGGAACGCGACGCCATCTAGCTCGAGAGCGAGGGCGAGTTCGTTCAAGAACGTGATGCGCTTGTTGAGCGAATCGACAATCGTCACATGTAAGTGCGGGAACAAGATTTTGAGCGGTAAGCTCGGGAATCCTGCCCCGGCGCCGACGTCACATACCGTCTCGACGGTCGTGAAGTCGAAATGAAACGCAGCGCTCAGCGAATCGTAGAAATGCTTCAAATAGACTTCTTCTTTATCCGTGATTGCCGTCAAATTCATCTTCTCGTTCCATTCGACGAGCATCTCGAAATACCGTTCGAACTGGGCGAGTTGTTTCTCGCTCAGTTCGAACCCTTCTGCCTGTAAGGCTTCAATAAATTGGGATTGATTCATCGTTTCACTCCACCGTTGCGTATTGTCCCTGCTCGATATAGACAAGAAGAATCGATACGTCGGCCGGGTTCACCCCAGAAATACGTGACGCTTGTCCAATCGAGAGCGGACGAACTTGTTTCAATTTTTGTTGCGCTTCCGTCGCAAGACCACTGATCGCGTCATAGTCGAGCTTCTCAGGGATGCGCTTCTCTTCCATACGACGCATTTTTTCGACTTGCTCGAGCTGTTTCGAGATGTAGCCTTCATATTTCACTTGAATCTCGACTTGTTCAGCTACTTCGAACGGCACTTCGACCGGAGCCGGTGCAAACCGCGTCAGCGTCGCGTACGTCACTTCGGGCCGCTTCAACAAGATGTTGGCATGTGCTGCTTCTTTGAGCGGGTTCGCCCCGACTTCTTCCAAAATCGCATTCACTTCAGCAGACGGTTTGATCACGAGCGACTGGAGCCGCTTCACTTCCGCAGCGATGGCTGTACGTTTGTCTTCAAGATTTGCATGGCGCTCAGCCGACAACAAACCGACTTCGTGTCCGATGTCGCTGAGGCGAAGATCGGCGTTATCGTGGCGAAGGAGCAAGCGATATTCGGCACGTGACGTCAGCAGACGATACGGCTCGTTCGTCCCTTTCGTCACAAGGTCGTCGATCAAGACACCGATATACGCTTGCGACCGGTCCAAAATGACCGGGTCTTTCCCGAGCACTTTGCAGGCGGCGTTCATACCGGCCATGATACCTTGCCCGGCTGCCTCCTCGTATCCGCTCGTCCCGTTGATCTGCCCAGCCGTGAACAGACCGCTGACCGTCTTCGTCTCGAGTGTCGGCCAAAGTTGCGTCGGTACGACCGCGTCGTATTCGATCGCGTAACCGGGGCGCATCATCTCTGAGTTCTCAAGACCCGGGATTGTCCGAAGCATCTGGTGCTGAACGTCTTCCGGCATGCTCGTCGAGAAGCCTTGGACGTAGATTTCTTCCGTGTCGCGGCCTTCTGGCTCGAGGAAGATTTGATGACGCGGCTTGTCGTTGAAACGAACGACTTTATCTTCAATCGACGGACAGTAGCGTGGCCCTGTCCCTTTGATCGCGCCCGAATACATCGGCGAACGATGCAAGTTCTCGTCGATCAACTGGTGCGTCCGCTCGCTCGTATACGTGAGCCAGCATGGGATCTGTTCGATCGGATTGAGATCGGTCGACGTGTAAGAGAAGAGCGACGGGTTCTCGTCCCCCGGCTGAATCTCCGTTTTTGAATAATCGATCGTCTTCCCGTCGATTCGCGGCGGCGTACCCGTCTTGAAACGAACAAGTTCAAGCCCGAGTTCTTCGAGATGCTTCGACAGCTCGACAGAAGGCATTTGGTTGTTCGGACCGCTCTCATAAGACAGTTCTCCGATGATGATCTGTCCGCGCATGAACGTACCGGTCGTGACGATGACCGCGTTCGCCCGATACTCCGAGCCTGTGTTCGTGATGACGCCTCGCACTTGCCCGTCTTCGACGATGAGACGCTCGACGAGTGCTTGACGAAGCAACAGGTTCGGCTCGTCTTCAAGTACTTTCTTCATGTGATTTTGATATTGGAATTTGTCCGCTTGCGCCCGTAACGCACGCACCGCTGGACCTTTTGATGTGTTGAGCATTTTCATTTGAATATATGTCGCGTCAATCGCTTTCGCCATCTCGCCTCCGAGGGCATCGATTTCACGAACGACGATCCCTTTAGCGGGACCTCCGATCGACGGATTGCAATACATAAACCCGACCATGTCCGGGTTCATCGTGAGCATCGCTGTCTTCGCGCCCATGCGCGCCGACGCAAGTGCCGCTTCGATCCCCGCGTGACCGGCTCCGATGACGATGACGTCAAACTCGCCTGCCGTGTAAGCCATAGTGTTTCCTCCTTCTTATTTCCCAAGACAAAACTGTGAAAACAGTTGATCGATCAAACTTTCCTGGACCGTGTCCCCATTGATTTCCCCGAGCGTATCCCACGCCCGACGTAAATCAATTTGGACCATGTCAATCGGCATGTTCATGCCGGCGCTACCGAGCGCCTCATCGATTTGCTCGATCGTCCGTTTAATGAGTTGAATGTGTCGTGCGTTCGAGATATATGTCATATCTTGCGACTCGACGCCTTTGGCGAAGAACAAGTTCGAAATCGCCTTTTCAAGCGCATCGATCCCTTCTTCCAATAATAGCGATGTAGCCACAATCGGGCGCCCTGCCGCTAATTTCTCTAGCTTAGAAGAATCCATGTTTTGTGGCAAGTCCGTCTTGTTGATGATGATAATCGCATTCATGCCGGCAATCGCCTCGAATAGCGCCTCATCTTCGACCGTCAAGCCCTCATGACCGTTCAAGACGAGCAAGATGAGATCGGCGCCCGCAAGCGCCTTCCGCGATTTTTCAACACCGATCCGTTCGACGATGTCTTCCGTCTCGCGAATCCCGGCCGTATCGATCAGCTTGAGCGGAACGCCTTTGACGTTCACGTACTCTTCGATCGTGTCGCGCGTCGTTCCCGCGATTTCCGTGACGATCGCCTTCGTTTCCTGGACGAGCGTGTTCAACAGCGAGGACTTGCCGACGTTCGGCCGTCCGATGATCGCTGTCGCGAGACCTTCGCGCAAAATCTTTCCTTGGCGAGCCGTTTCGAGCAGTTGTTCGAGCACACGTTTCACTTCGCCCGCCTTCTCTTCAACGATCGCTTGCGTCATCTCTTCAGCATCGTACTCTGGGTAATCGATATTGACCTCGACGGCTGCGATCGTTTCAAGCAACAGTTGACGCAAATCGCGGACGAGCCGCGACAAACGACCTTCCATCTGTGACATCGCCACGGTCATGGCGCGGTCGGTCTTCGCCCGAATCAAATCCATGACCGCTTCCGCTTGTGACAAGTCGATGCGGCCATTCAAAAAGGCGCGCTTCGTGAACTCGCCTGGTTCTGCCAATCGAATGTTCGGTTGTTCGAGGATCAGCTCGAGGACACGATTGACCGCGACGATTCCTCCGTGACAGTTGATTTCGACGACGTCTTCTCGCGTGAACGTCTTCGGCGCCCGCATGACGCTGACCATCACTTCATCGATGACCTCGTCTGTGCCAGGCCGTTTCAGTTTTCCGTAATGAATCGTGTGCGAGTCCACTTCCGTCAAGTCTTTGCCCGCGAACACGTTCGCCGTCGTCTCGACAGCCTTATCACCGGACAAACGGACGATTCCGATTGCCCCTTCACCCATCGGCGTCGAAATGGCTGTAATCGTGTCAAACTCTAGCATAATCTTCCCCTCCCATACTTCAAACATCTTTATCTATCATATGCATAACGCACCTACTATACACGATATTTAGCTCGAACGAAAGGGTCCGACCTTTCCATCACGAGTTGCTTTTTCAGCTTTTACTTTTGTACAATAGCGGAATATATTTCCAAAGGAGGCACGACGGAATGAGACAATGTGAGGCCATTTCTAAACTGACGGACGTGTTACAGCAAGACGAAGCCGTTCAAGCGATTTTTCTTAAAGGATCGTTTGGACGCGGGGAAGGCGATGAGCATTCGGACGTCGACCTTTATGTCATGGTCGCCCCGGAGAAGGTCGCTGACTTTTTAAGCCGACGGCGCCAGCACTTGTCGGCGTACCGTCCAATCTTGCTCGAGGACGACATCGACATCGTCGCCCCGCAACTGATTGTCGTCTACGATGACTTCTTACACGTCGACTTGTTCACCGTCACGTCGGAGACGTTGAACGGGCACGACGAAATTATGGTGCTGTTCGACCCCGGCAACCGGCTTGAACATCATCCCCGTTCGCTCACCTTGGCTACAGATGACTTATACGGGCACGCCTTCGATGCGATTTGGTTTTTCTTTCAATATACGAAAGCACGCGACCGCGGAAACGACATTTGGGCCGTCGAGATGTTGCGCCAAGGGATGAACCATTTCGCCTACGTCCTTGCAGCCCATTACGAGCCGCATCGTAGCGTCCTCGGGTTGAAAGACGTGGCTGCACGCGCCCGCATTGATTTGCGTGCGTGGTATGAGTCGTTGACCCCGACAAAACATGCCACGGCAGCGCGACTGTACGTCGCTCGCCTAGAGGAGGAACGTCGATTTTTGGAGACGATCGAAGGGTTCGCAACAATCCGACCGTTTCTCATAAATTTGCTGCAACGCGAAAAGAGCCGCCTGTGAAATCAGGCGGCTCTTCGTTCATCCATGCTGGCGTCTTGCAGACCGAAGCGTGAAATAGAGTACTACTTCGATGAGACCGACGGCAATTAAAAAGCCGCCGAACAATTGAAACAAGACGAGTAAGCTGTCGAACGGGTTCGCCAGCATGAGTAGCCCGATCCCGATCCACAACAAGCTGCTCAATAGAAAGAACATCCAGCGACTCGCAATCGTCTTGCGAAAACCAACGGCTTGAATGAGCCGGATGAGCCCGCCAAACAAGAACAAGAAACCGATGAAGAGCGGCAAGAGGCTGGCTAACGTTTCAGCGAAGAAAAAGACGATCAAGGCAATCAAGATATAGACGATCCCCATAAAGAACGATGGCGGCAACCCATCTTTTCGTTGGCGAAGACCTTGGAACAACACCCAAAGACCGAGTACAGCAAAATAACCGGCGACGAGATAAACGATGACGTCAAAGAAAAAGCGCGGATTGAATAAAATCAGTAACCCGATCACCAAATAAATACCGGCTTGGACTAATGTCGAACGTTCAAGCCGTTTGATCAGCGTCTCCATACGGAAAGCTCCCTTCTTGATTCAGATGATTGGTCCTTAATCCTATTCCCGCATTTTATCCACAATACTTCTCTTGTCATAAAAAAAGACTGTGGATTATTTATCCACAGCCTCAACGTTTATTTACGTTTTTTCTTTTTGTTCTGTTTTTCTTCTTCTGCGAGTACCGCGCGCTCTGCTTCTTTCGCAGCGATTTTCGCTTCAGCTTGAACTTTCATCTTCTCACGCATCGGCAACATGATCGCCATCGTCACGATGATTGAGATGATGTAACCGACGACCCAGTACATCGAGAGGGCTGCCGGGAGGGTGATCGACATGACGAAGATCATGACCGGGAAGATATAAAGCATCATCTTCAACTGCGGGTTTTGTTCTTGCCCCGCCATTGAGATTTTTTGTTGGGCGTACGTCAAGATCGCAGCAAGGATCGGCAAGATGAACGTCGGATCCGGCGCACCAAGGTCGAACCAAAGGAAACTTGCTTCAAAGATTTCAGGTGTCCGACGAATCGCATCATAGAATGCGAATAAGATCGGCATTTGAATCAAGATTGGCAAACACCCTGCGAGCGGGTTGATTTGGTAGTCTTGATACATCTTCATCATTTCTTCTTGCAGTTTACGCTGTGTCTCTTGGTCTTTCGAGCTATACTTCTCACGAAGCTTGAGCATTTCCGGTTGCAACACTTGCATCGCACCCATACTCTTCGTCTGCTTGATCATGAGCGGTAAGATCAAGAGGCGGACGATGATCGTCGCAACGATGATCGAATACCCGTACTGCCAAGTGCCGCCGATTAAATAAGCCGCTTCTTTTAACAACCATGCTAGTGGCCATACAAAGTATTGAGACCAGAAGCCTTCCGTTTCAGCCGTGATCGGCTCTCCTTGGATTGTCGATGGATCGACACATCCGGCCATCAACAAGATGACACCAGTCATGACGGCCAATAATCCTAATTTCAGGTTTTTGCTCATAATTCCTCCTACGCTTTCTGTATCGATTCTTTTAGTTGCGTCACACGTCTATCGGTCAATCCTAATTAGTTCGCGTTATATATGAAAGAACGAGCTCGGATTGTTATGATCGATCGACTTGTCTCTGTTGCCAAACTTTAGCTCGTTTGAACACATGTTTCAAACTCTCCGTCACTTCATCTTGCGAGAGCGACGTCGCCGGTTTACGAGCGATGATGACATAATTATGCGGAGCTACGTTCGGTTCGAGCAAGCGAAGCGATTCACGCATCAATCGTTTCATTCGGTTTCGTTCCACTGCGTTCCCTAACTTTTTGCTGACAGAAAGTCCAACCCGGAAATGCGCTTGATCCGCCTTTTGCGTGTAGACGACAAACTGACGATTAGCCACGGAGCGTCCTTCGCGAAACACCGCTTGGAACTCTTCATTCTTTTGGAGGCGGTATTCTTTTTTCAAAATTCTCACTCCATCCTTCGCTTCAAAAATCGTCACCTAACATCATATCATATCCCATTCATTTCAACGAGTGAGAATCGATTTTTTCCGTTCGATTCTGTGACGATAAAAAAAGATTGCCCGAGGATCAGTTCCCCGGGCAATCTTTTGATTTTTATTAGACAGTCAAGGCTTTGCGGCCTTTACGACGACGAGCTGCAAGAATGTTGCGGCCGTTTTTAGTCGCCATACGCGAACGGAATCCGTGAACTTTTTTACGCTTACGGTTGTTAGGATTAAAAGTTGGTTTCATGGTTAAAGCACCTCCTCAAGGTTAACGCTCTATTAGCAAGTTATAGTTTCATTTAAGGCAGTCTTTAAGATTATATAAACTGTTCTACCGATTGTCAATGGCATTTCAAGAGGTTTTCGAATCGGGCACGAATAGTTGGCAGCGATGGACTTGATCTTCCCAGCTAGACGGATCAGGCTAGACATCGATAAAATAGGGGACTAAACGAGACGCAACCTTTACATTTGAGCCGTCATTCTTTTACAAATAGCTTAATAAAGCCGTTTTATCCACATATCCACCTACTTATCCACACTTATATGTGTATAACTCCATCTTTTTCAACAATTGTAACGTGCGGTTTCTTAAAATTCCACTTTCTTCTCTTACAAAAACAATACGATATTTTCCTTCTCCCTCTTTTGTGCATAACTTTTTCATGACGGCTCGTTCACTTTAAGTTTATCCACAACATATCCACAGCTTATCCACACTGTCCACAGCATGTGGATAAGTGCCTGTGGATTGTTTTTTTAATCTGTGGATAAATGTCAAAAACCGTTGCCACGTCTATTTTATTTTGCTAAACTAAATGTGCACAACTCGTGGATGATATTTCATCAATTCCGAGATATACACAGCCTGTGGATAACTGTTATCCCCATAGTTAACACCTTGTGGATAACGTTATCCACAGTTTTTGTTTCCTGGGGATAAGCCTAGTTTCTACTATAAGAATAGTGAATGTGTATATCATGTGAATAAGTTTCGCCAATATGTGAGTAAAGGAGGTCTTTCATTGAAAAATGCTCGCGAGATTTGGAGAAATGTTTTATCTCTAATCGACGAAGAAGAACGAACACCAAAAGCTAGCTTTGACATGTGGTTGAAGTCAACGGAAGGAATTTCATTGATGGGAACGACACTCGTCGTATCCGCCCCCGCTAGTTTCATTGTCACTTGGCTCGAACGTCAGTACTTGTCATTACTGCAAGATACGGTTGAGGAAGTGACGAACAATCGACTTGAGATTCATTTTATCGAGGAGTCGCAAGCGCACAAGTATGCTCCTGCAGAGGGATCAAAAGAAGCGATTGCCGCTACAGAAACGAGAGAGCAGCCGGTTCCAGTACGATCAAAAGAGGAAGGGAACCTCGGTCAATTAAACGATAAGTATATCTTTGAAACGTTCGTCATCGGTTCGGGCAACCGGTTTGCCCACGCTGCCTCACTGGCTGTGGCCGAAGCGCCTGCGAGAGCTTACAACCCGCTCTTCATCTATGGGGGAGTCGGACTTGGAAAGACACACTTGATGCATGCGATCGGTCATTACGTGAAAGGGCAGAAGCCAGGCGCACGAATCGCCTACGTTTCGTCGGAAAAGTTTACAAACGAGTTCATTAACTCAATCCGCGACAACAAGACAGAGGAGTTCCGTAACCGTTACCGGAACATCGATGTTCTATTAATAGATGACATTCAGTTCTTGGCCGGGAAAGAACAGACGCAAGAAGAGTTCTTCCACACGTTCAATGCGCTCCATAACGATCAAAAGCAAATCGTCATCTCGAGCGATCGGCCGCCTAAAGAGATTCCGACGTTAGAAGATCGTCTCCGGTCTCGGTTCGAATGGGGACTGATCACGGATATCACGCCGCCTGACCTCGAGACGCGGATCGCGATTTTACGGAAGAAAGCGACAGCTGAAGGGCTTGATATCGCCAATGATGTCATGCTCTACATCGCGAATCAAATCGACACGAACATTCGTGAGCTTGAAGGCGCACTTACCCGCGTCGTCGCCTATGCGAAGCTCGTCGCCCGGCCGATTGACCCTGATGTCGCTGCCGAAGCGCTCCACAACATCATGCCGGTGCAAGAGGCGAAGAAGATTGTCATCCGTGACATCCAAGAGATCGTCGGTCATCACTTTAATATCGAGGTCGATGAGCTCAAAGCGAAAAAACGGACGAAGACGCTCGCTTTCCCGAGACAGATCGCGATGTATTTATCACGCGAGATGACCGAGAGCTCACTCCCTAAAATCGGAGAAGAGTTCGGTGGGCGGGATCACACGACAGTTATCCACGCGCATGAGAAGATTAGCACGTTACTCAAGCATGATCCGGAGATGCAAGAGACGATTAAAACATTGAAGAAGGCGTTGTCGTAACCGTCTCATTCCTCCTGTGGATATCCTGTGGATAAACAAGCCGAGTTATCCACATGTTATTCACAGGCAGATTGGCTCAACACCAGTTGTTCAAGTGAGTTATCCCCACTATCCACAGCCCTTATTACTATTATGACTTAAATAATACTATTATTATTAAACTATATGACTCATTTCACTTAGGAGGAATTATCCACATGCACTTAACGATTCAGCGCGATGTATTCATGCAAGCCGTACAAGATGTATCAAAAGCTGTTGCTTCTAGAACGACGATCCCAATTTTGACAGGATTAAAACTTGAAGCCCATGCGGATGGATTGACGCTCACAGGAAGTGATACGGAAATTTCGATCGAACGATTGATCCCGGTCGAAGAGGGTGGAATCGAACTCATCCAAATCCAACGTGCCGGTAGCGTCGTCTTGAACGCCCGTTTCCTTGGTGAAATCGTCAAGAAGCTCCCGACGAACGAAGTCACACTCGAAGTCTCACCAAACTTCATGACGCGTATCGAATCAGGTCAAGCGGAGTTCCATCTGAACGGACTCGACCCAGACGAGTATCCACGTCTCCCTGAACTAGCGAGCGACCGCCGGTTCTATCTTCCGGCCGATTTGTTGAAGACGATCATTCGCCAAACAAGCTTTGCCGTCTCGTCGCAAGAGACACGTCCAGTCCTGACAGGTGTGAATTTCTCAGCTGAAAAAGGATTTTTGACATGCGTCGCGACGGATAGCCATCGGTTGGCACTGCGCCGGGCCCGTTTTGAAACAGATGACGATTTGACGTTCCAAAACGTCGTCGTGCCGGGTCGTTCGCTCAATGAGCTCGCAAAATTACTTGACCGTGAAGAGTTGCCGATTGAAATCGTCTTGACGGACCAACAGATTCTATTCCGTCTGAAAAACATTTCGTTCTTTTCACGTCTTCTTGATGGAGCGTACCCAGATACGTCTCGCTTGATCCCAGAAGAATATCGGACTGCAGTTCGTTTGAATGCGAAAGATTTCTTACAGGCGATTGATCGTGCATCGCTGTTGGCACGTTCGGATCGCAACAATGTCATCAAGTTCGTGGCTGAAGAAGCGAACACGGTCGAAGTCTCTTCACACTCGCCTGAAGTCGGGAAAGTGTCCGAGCGGGTCAGCATCTTATCGCTCGAAGGTGAAGAACTCAAAATTTCGTTCAACTCGAAATTTGTCATGGATGCGCTTCGTGCGCTCGATGCGACGGAAATCGAGGTTCAATTCACAGGTTCGATGCGCCCGTTCATTTTGCGTCCGGTCGAACAAGATAGTGTCCTTCAGTTGATTTTGCCAGTCCGCACATCGTAATCAAGATGGAGCGAATCGGGGATGATGAGGTGTTTCACCTTATCATCCCTATTTTTGCCTTATTCGACGTTTTTCGATAAACTAATATGTATGGCGATTTTTTGTGAAAAGTATGAAGGAAAGGAAGTGACGACATGGAAAAAGTGTCGATTACGACCGAGTATGTAACACTCGGACAATTTTTAAAATTAGCTGATATTATTTCAAGCGGAGGCCAAGCGAAATTCTTTTTGGAAGACGTTGAGATCAAAGTGAACGGCGAGGTCGATCAACGCCGCGGCCGTAAACTCCGCGACGGAGACAAGATTGAAGTCGAGGGCTACGGGGACTTCCAAATCGAGGGGAACTAACGTGCACTTATTGTCGATTCGACTGCAAAACTACCGCAACTACGAAGCCCTTGAGCTAAATTTTTCAGAACAGACGAATGTTCTCATCGGTGAGAACGCCCAAGGCAAAACGAATCTGCTCGAATCGATTTACGTACTTGCGCTCGCAAAGTCGCATCGGACGACGCAAGACCGTGAACTGATCGGATGGGAAGCGGAAACGGCCATCGTCGAGGGTCGGATCCATAAACGTACCGGTGAAACGGTACAGTCGCTGAGCTTTTCTCCGAAAGGGAAAAAAGCGAAACTGAACCACCTCGAGCAACGACGGCTCAGTGACTACGTCGGAGCGTTCAACGTCGTCTTGTTCGCGCCAGAAGATCTTGCGATCGTCAAAGGCAGCCCTCAAGGAAGAAGACGTTTTTTAGATATGGAAATCGGACAAGTCAGTCCGATTTACTTACATGACTTGAATCAGTATTTGAAAACACTGAAGCAACGGAATGCATTTTTAAAACAACTGTCGATCAAAGGTGGGGACGAGACATTGCTCGAAGTGCTCACCGACCAACTGATTGAGCTTGCCGTCAAAATCGTCTCCAGGCGCCACCATTTTATCGATCAACTCGAGAAATGGGCCGGACCGATCCATGCAGGAATCACTCGGAACTTAGAAACGTTGACGATTCAATACGTCTCGGACACGTTTCAAAAAGAACGTCACACGAAAGAACAGATGTTTGAAACGTATCGGCAAAAGTTTGATAAAATAAGAGAGAACGAACGAAGAAGAGGTGTGACCCTGTTCGGTCCCCATCGCGACGACTTCGAATTGTACGTCAATGATCGGAACGTCCAAACGTTCGGTTCACAGGGCCAGCAACGCACGGCGGCCTTGTCGTTAAAACTAGCGGAGATTGAACTGATCCACGAAGAGGTCGGGGAGTATCCGCTGCTGTTGTTAGACGACGTCTTATCTGAATTAGATGATCATCGCCAAACCCATCTGCTTGATACGATGGGGCAGAAAGTCCAAACGATTATTACGACGACCAATATCGATGGAATTGCTCACGAAACGATTCAACAAGCCAAGTTGTTTCACGTGAAACAAGGTAAAGTTGAGACGGAATCTGTCTAACGTACGACCAATCCTTATGAACACCAATTCATGTATAGTAGGTGAATGAAACCGATGAGTAACGAAAACGAAAAACAAATGCAAGATTACGGTGCCGATCAGATTCAAGTGCTTGAAGGGTTAGAAGCCGTTCGTAAACGCCCAGGGATGTATATCGGTTCGACGAGTTCACGCGGGCTCCATCACTTAGTGTGGGAAGTCGTCGACAACTCGATTGATGAAGCGCTAGCCGGTCATTGTGAAACGATTACCGTGACGGTCGAACCAGGCAACTCTGTCGTTGTCGAAGATGATGGCCGGGGGATTCCGGTCGACATTCAGAAAAAGACAGGACGTCCTGCCGTCGAAGTCATCTTCACCGTTCTCCACGCCGGAGGTAAATTTGGCGGCGGTGGATATAAAGTGTCGGGTGGTTTGCACGGAGTCGGGGCGTCCGTCGTTAACGCCTTGTCGAAGAAACTCGAAGTGTTCGTACGCCGAAACGGTAACGTTTACTATCAATCGTTCAAACGCGGCGCACCTCAAGGTGAGCTCGAGATTGTCGGCACGACAGACACGACCGGTACGACGGTTCGTTTCTTCCCAGATGGAGACATCTTCGACGAAACACTCGAATACGATTTTGATCTTCTCGCAACGCGCTTGCGTGAACTTGCTTTCTTGAACAAAGGACTCCGTATCATCGCAAAAGATGAGCGGGGCGATGAAACGATCGAGCGAAACTATTATTACGAAGGCGGGATCAAGTCTTACGTCGAGCATTTGAACCGTTCGAAGTCTTCGATCCACGAGGAACCGGTTTATGTACACGGTACGAAAGACGGGATCGAAGTAGAGATCGCGCTGCAGTACAACGAAGGGTTCTCTAGCAATATTTACTCGTTCACAAACAACATTCCGACACACGAAGGCGGAACGCACGAGACCGGATTCAAAACGGCACTGACACGGGCGATCAACGATTACGCCAAACGCTTTGGATTGATGAAAGAGGCTGATGGCAGCCTTTCTGGCGACGACGTGCGTGAGGGGATGACCGCGATCGTCTCGGTCAAACACCCGTCACCGCAGTTCGAGGGACAGACGAAGACGAAGCTCGGTAACGCTGACGCCCGTACGGTGACAGATTCACTCTTTAGCGAGACGTTCGAACAGTTCTTACTTGAGAACCCGTCGGTCGGCCGACTCATCGTCGACAAAGGGCTCATGGCAGCCCGTGCCCGCCTCGCGGCCAAACGCGCCCGTGAAATGACACGTCGTAAAGGCATCCTTGAAGTCAGCTCGTTGCCAGGTAAGCTGGCCGACTGTTCATCGAAGGACGCATCAAAATCTGAACTGTACATCGTCGAGGGTGACTCGGCCGGTGGATCAGCCAAGTCAGGACGCGACCGTCATTTCCAAGCGATTTTGCCAATCCGAGGTAAGATCATCAACGTCGAGAAAGCAAGACTCGATAAAATCTTAGCCAACCAAGAAGTCCGGACAATCATCACGGCACTTGGGACCGGGATCGCCGACGAATTCGATCTCGGCAAGGCGCGTTACCATAAGTTGATCATCATGACCGATGCCGACGTCGATGGTGCCCACATCCGGACACTGTTGCTGACGTTCTTCTATCGTTACATGCGGCCACTTATTGAGAGCGGCTACGTCTACATCGCCCAGCCGCCACTCTACGGTGTAAAACATGGTAAAGAGATTGTTTACGTCCAAAACGACCGCGAACTCCAAGAAGCAATCAAACGACTTCCTGAGAACGCGCGCTATAGTGTACAGCGCTACAAGGGTCTCGGTGAGATGGACCCGGAACAACTTTGGAGCACGACGATGAATCCAGAGTCTCGCTCGATGCTTCGTGTCGACCTTCAAGACGCCATCGAGGCAGATGAGGTCTTTGAGACGCTCATGGGCGACAATGTCGAGCCGCGCCGTGACTTTATCCAGTCACACGCACACTACGTGAAAAACCTCGATATTTAAAAAGAAGGGTAGGCAATAACGAATGGCAGAACAAGAAAATATCAAGGATATAAATATTAGCCAAGAGATGCGGACGTCGTTCATGGACTATGCGATGAGCGTCATCGTGTCGCGTGCCCTCCCGGACGTGCGAGACGGTCTCAAGCCGGTTCACCGCCGTATCCTTTATGCGATGAACGAGCTCGGGATTCGTGCCGACAAGCCCCACAAGAAGTCTGCCCGTGTCGTCGGTGACGTCATCGGTAAATATCACCCACACGGTGATTCAGCCGTTTACGAGACGATGGTCCGGATGGCCCAAGATTTCAGTTATCGCTATGAACTCGTCGATGGCCACGGAAACTTCGGGTCCGTCGATGGAGACTCGGCAGCGGCAATGCGTTACACGGAAGCCCGGATGTCGAAAATCGCGATGGAACTCGTGCGCGATATCGGTAAAAACACGATCGACTATCAAGCAAACTTTGATGGTGAAGAGAAAGAACCAGTCGTTATGCCGGCCCGTTTCCCGAACTTCCTCGTCAATGGTACGAGCGGGATCGCGGTCGGGATGGCGACGAACGTACCACCACATAACTTGAACGAAGTAATCGATGGCGTGCTTGCGCTCACGCACAATCCGGACATCACGATTTCAGAGCTCATGCAGTACATTCCGGGTCCGGACTTTCCGACGTCTGGTGAGATTTTAGGACGCAGCGGTATTCGCCGGGCGTATGAGACAGGTCGCGGATCGATCACGATGCGCGCGAAAGCCGAGATCCAAGTGTTGAAGAACGGCCGTGAACGCATCCTCATCCATGAAATTCCGTATCAAGTGAACAAGGCACGTCTCGTTGAAAAGATTGCTGACCTAGTTCGCGATAAGAAAATCGAGGGCATCACAGACCTTCGTGACGAGTCGGACCGAAACGGAATGCGCGTCGTCATCGAGGTACGCCGCGATGCGAACGCAAGCGTCATTTTGAACAACTTGTATAAACAGACGCCGATGCAAACGACGTTCGGGGTGAACATGCTCGCGCTCGTCGGAGGACGTCCGAAGACGCTCAACTTGAAACAAGCGATCTATTATTACATCGAGCACCAAAAAGAAGTCGTTCGTCGTCGGACGCAGTTCGACCTCGATAAGGCAGAAGCGCGTGCGCATATTCTCGAAGGTCTCCGTGTCGCGCTCGACCACCTCGATGAAGTCATCGCCATCATCCGCAGCACGCGGACCGGTGACGAGGCCCGTGAAAAGTTGATTACCCGCTTCGGGCTATCAACAGAGCAGACGCAAGCCATTCTCGATATGCGTCTCCAACGGTTGACCGGTCTTGAACGCGAGAAGATCGAAGGCGAGTATCGCGAGATCCGTACGTTGATCGAAGAATTGCGTGCGATTTTGGGGGACGAGGAACTCCTTCTCGAAATCATTCGCAATGAGTTGACTGAAATCAAAGAGCGTTACGGCGATGCACGTCGTACCGTGATTCGTACCGACATCATCGAGCTTGAGGATGAGGATTTGATCCCAGTTCGGGACATGATGATCGCACTGACGAGCGAAGGCTACATCAAATCGATTCCGAGTGACTCGTATCGCACACAACGTCGCGGCGGTCGAGGGAAACAAGGAATGGGTACGAATGACGAAGACTTCGTATTGCGCCTCTTATCTGCTTCAACGCACGATACGATCTTGTTCTTCACGAACTTCGGTCGCGTGTTCCGCTTGAAAGGATATGAGATTCCTGAGATGAGCCGAACCGCGAAAGGGATGCCGATTATCAACTTGCTCCAAGTCGATAAGGGTGAGAAGGTCGAAACGATGATCCCGGTCGACTTTAATAGCTATTTGGCGGACAAAGCCATCGTTGAGGACGTTGGTGAAGGTTCAGAAGAAGAAGAAGTGGCTGATGAGCAATTGTCACTCGTGTTTGTCACGAAGCACGGACTTGTCAAACGGTCACCGCTTTCTGCCTATGCTCGCATCAACAAAAACGGGTTGCGTGCCATCAGCTTAAATGATAGCGATGAGCTCGTTACCGTACGTCTCGCGAAGAGCGATGACGAGATGTTGATCGTGACACACGCAGGGATGTCGATTCGCTTCCCGCTCGAAGGTGAGGTCCGTTCGATGGGCCGTACCGCTCGCGGTGTACGTGCGATTCGACTGAAGAAAGATGATGATCGAGTCGTTTCGATGGAAATCGTACGCCCGACGCAAGACGTGCTCATCATCACGGAAAAAGGATATGGCAAACGCACGGCGATGGAACAATTCCGTACGCAAGGTCGAGGCGGTTCTGGAATTATCGGAATCAAGACAGACCGCGGAACTGTCGTCGGGATGCGCGTAGTCGATGAAGATGATGACATCATGCTCATGACCGAGCTCGGTGTCGCGATTCGAATCGATGCCCAAACAATTTCGCAAATGGGTCGTAGCACGCGCGGTGTCAAAGTCATGAATATCGAAGATGGCGACCGCTTGGCGACAATTGCTAAACTGAAAAAAGATGAATTAGAAGATGAATTAGAAGAGGAATCGACAGTTGATGTGGAGAATGGGTTTGTTGATGAAGCACCCGAAGTTGGCCCATCGTCTGAAGAGACTGAGTAAGGCGAAAAGGTTGAACGGTGCTTCCGTTCGACCTTTTTTCATACAATCAGGAGGGATGAGCATGCGACTTGCCATTTCAAACGTTCACGTTGGGATGACGCTTTTGACGTCAGTTTCTTCGTTAGAGGCAGGAACGAAACTGACAAACGAACATTTACGCTTGCTCCGTTTTTTAAAGGTGGGAGCGATTGATGTCGCTCCGGTCGAATGTCGCCATCTTACCCGCGACGAGGAAATCGAACTATGTGCAAAAGTGCTCCAATATGAACGGCATTACAATCAATGGGAAGAACGGATTGCCCCCAACCCTTACGAAGCGCTTGAATTCGTCCATCAACTGTTTAAACGTGAATATCCGCTATCGGCCATCGTCACGTTCTTTACGAATCAACCACTTCGAAAAAATCATGTGATTCATCATGCGATTTATCGAGCCTTAGTAGCCAAGACGCTATCGAAATACCGAGGAGATGAACACCGCATTCAATTCGATTATGGCGTGGCTTCTTATTTCGCAGATGCGAGCTACGCTAAAATACGAAAATGGTCCCACATGCGCTATTTCACAAAAATGGAACGAGAGCTGTTGTATCAGCACCCGGTCGTCTCGTTTGCGATGTTACCGCAAGATCAGACACTTAGAGCCAGGGTCGGTAAATTGATTGCCGAACATCATGAACGCTTAGACGGGTCAGGTTTTCCGAATCGGCTAGAAGAACGAGCCCTCCATCCTGCATCACCGTTGTTTATCGTCGCTGATCGGTTCTGCCAATTGACAGCCCCACGTACGTTCAGGTCAGCGTTGACAGCAGAAGAGGCTTATTTTTATATGTGGCAAAATGAGGCATACGATGGGGAAGCGTTGACGCTTTTAGCTACACTGCTCGGTTTTTACGATGTAGGACGGACTGTCTTACTGAGCAGCGGTGTGCGAGGAACGATTCAAGGTTACACGCCGAGCGTGGAACAACCGGTCGTGATCGCTGAACCAACGCAAGAAACGTACGATTTGTCTCAACTTGATGAGGTTCGAATCGTCGCTTTTCAATGACCGTCTAGCGTGTTCCTTCTATATAGTGCCGTTGAAAGAATACGCTAGATATTATTCTTTTAAAATATTTTATTTTTATAGTTGACGAATATAATTACAGATGATATTATTAATGAGTCGTTAAGAGCGACAGACGAACTTTGAAAACTGAACGATGAGGCAAAAAAAGTTTTACAAGTTTTGATTGAAGCGCAAGCTTCGTCATTTTCAAGAGCTATATCAAATTCTTTGGAGAGTTTGATCCTGGCTCAGGACGAACGCTGGCGGCGTGCCTAATACATGCAAGTCG
>NZ_SJUT01000012.1:0-43810 GCF_004336795.1 Exiguobacterium sp. SH4S7 | reverse complement strand
ACAATCCCTTGTCTGGTGGCGATAGCGAAGCGGCCACACCCGTTCCCATGCCGAACACGGAAGTTAAGCGCTTCAGCGCCGAAAGTAGTTGGGGGTCTCCCCCTGTGAGGATAGGACGTTGCCAGGCCATATGAAGGACGACCAAGCACATGCTTGGTCGTCTCTTTTTGTATAATTTATGCGTACGGTGTCGGATAAGGAGGATTTTCACATGACTCGAAAGCCTAAAAATAATCCATTCACGTTTATGGAAATGCTTGAACAGCACGTTCGGGAAGGACGTGTGTCGTTTCATGTGCCAGGTCATCATAACGGGACCGTGACAGATGATAGCCTCCCGACAGCATTTAATAAAATCATGCCGTATGATTTAACCGAACTTGCACATCTGGATGACCTTCATCACGCTGAAGGGATTATCCAGCAAGGTGAAGAGGCTCTTGGGACCCTGTATCAAAGTAAGAGTAAGTGGTTAGTCAACGGATCGACCGTTGGCAACTGGAGCATGTTAGCTGCGACAGTCAAACGAGGTGAGCGGGTATACGTCCAGCGAAACTCACATAAATCAGTTTGGAACGCAATTGAATGGTTGGGCTTAGAGCCGATTTTATTAACTCCTGAACTAGAACGGGGTAGCGGTCTGCCGACGGTCGTTTCCCTTCGTACTGTCGAAGCGGCAGTTACGCAATATCCCGGAGGAAAAGCGTTACTGCTTACGTCCCCGACTTACTATGGGGATATGGCAGATGTACGGGCAATCAGTCGTTTTCTGCAGACGTTAACGATTCCCTTACTTGTAGACGAGGCGCATGGGGCACACTTGATTCATCCGAATCTTCCAAACCGCTCAGCGATTTTTGAAGGTGCGAGCGCTGTCGTCCAGTCCGCCCATAAGACACTCCCGGCATTCACGATGGGGGCCTGGATTCACTATAAGGAAGATATTAATGAATCGCGTTTGTTTCATGCGCTTTCTTCCTTCCAAACGTCTAGCCCGTCTTACTTGATTATGGCATCTCTTGATCACGCTCGAGCTTATCTCGAAAATTTGAGTGACCGAGATTGGTCACTGATTCAAACGAGTCATTTAGCTTTTATTATGGAAATGAGACGTGCCGGTTTCACGATAAAAGTGGGCGACGATTTCACAAAAATGACGGTACTGACTTATCCGAAGAACGGTTTGATTTTTAGTAGACATCTATCTTCGATTGGAATTGATATTGAGCTTGCGGCCGAGGACCATGTGTTATTCTGTCTGCCGTTCCGGGAATTAAAAACGCAAGAGATCCATCATTGGGTGAAGCTGATTAAAAATGCTTCTCAGCATGTCCCGCTCATTGACGAGGATGAAACAATTTATCCGTTTCCGATGACGGAGCCTGTTTCGCGCCTTCATCTTATAAAAGAAGATACACACGTCGTGCGCCTTCCGTTCGATGAAGCGATCGGACGCGTTGCAGCTGAGACGATTATCCCTTATCCGCCAGGGATCCCTTGGATTTTAAAAGGTGAGACCGTGACGGATGAGAAAATTCGTGTGTTAAAAGAGTGGATTTCGTTGGGACGGAACCTCCAGGCGAACAGACATGTTATGATAAAACAAATTGATGTTATCGTAGAGGAGTTTTAAACGTGAAAGGTATGTTCATCACTGTCGAAGGTCCAGACGGGTCTGGAAAGACGACGCAGTTGCAATTGCTGGCTAACGCCTTGACTAAAAAAGGGTATGAGGTTGTTATGACACGAGAGCCAGGAGGAACAAAAGTCGGGAATAGCATCCGGGAAGTGTTATTGTCTCCAGAGCATGACGAAATGACACCACGCACCGAAATGATGCTGTATGCAGCGTCTCGTGCACAAAACGTGGATCAGGTGATTCGTCCGGCCATCGACCGGGGTGCCATCGTTGTTTGTGACCGGTTTGTCGATGCATCCATCGCGTACCAAGGGTATGGTCTTCAGTATGACTTAGAGCAAGTTGTGTCGCTCAATAAGTGGGCGACAGCTGGAGTCACACCCGATTTGACTTTCTTATTCGACTTAAGTCCAGAGCAGTCGAGTCATCGCATGAAAGAACGCGGGCAGTTAGATCGAATCGAGAGTCGGAACGAGGCGTTTCATCAACGCGTCTATGAAGGTTTCTTGACGTTACTTCAACAAAATCCTGGCCGAATGGTCCGAATCGACGCAAGCCAGACGATTGAACTCATCCAAGATGAAGTGTTCGATATCACGATAGAACGACTACACGAAAGAGGAGTGAACGAATTATGAAAATGGTAATCGCAATCGTACACGATAAAGACAGCGCGCGTTTGTCAGACGCTTTAATTGAAGAGGATTTTCGAGCGACGAAATTGGCTACGACCGGAGGCTTTTTGAAGGAAGGTAATACGACGTTCATGATTGGTGTACCGAAAGAACGCCTTGACGATTTGCTAGGTTTGATCAAATCGAACTGCTCAAGCCGCGATCAAATGATTACGCCGATCTCGCCTATGGGTGGACATGCCGATTCATACATTCCGTATCCTGTTGAAGTCCAAGTTGGCGGAGCGACTATTTTCGTCTTGCCGATTGAAGGATTTCATCAGTTTTAATGGGAATGGTCACACATATGCGATTCCAAGAGTTGACTGAATCACAGAAAGTCGTAGCAAAAGTGATTGAGAATTCGATTGCCGCTCAAAAAATCGGGCACGCCTACATTTTTTCGGGTGACTATGAACCTTATCTGATTGAAACGGCCCAATTATTTGCCAAGGCACTTTTTTGTGAGATGCCTAGCGGGGCTGAACCTTGTGGCGTTTGCCGAAACTGCAAACGGATGGATTCTGGCAATATCGTCGACTACATGGAAGTTGAACCGGACGGGGCCAGTATCAAAAAAGAACAAATCCAGCAGCTATTGAGCGACCTGTCGTTACGGGGAGCCGAGGGCGATCGTCAAGTCTATGTGATCCACCAAGCGCATAAGATGACGACGCAAGCAGCGAACAGTTTATTAAAGTTTTTTGAGGAACCCGGTGTCGGCAAACTCGCCATTTTGGTGACGACGCAACCTCAACTGCTTCTCCCGACGATTCGTTCCCGGGCTCAACACTTAGTATTTCGCCCCATTGACCGGGTCCACCTTGCTGAAAAACTGGCAGAAGAGATGCAATGCACGAACGATTTGGCACGTCTTGCCCTGACCGTTTATCCGAAATGGGACGATGCGCGCGAGGCACTTCACAACGACTGGTTTGTACAGGCGTACGGGCTAGTGGTACAATTAGTTGAAGTATTGACAAAACGGCCGCAAGAGTTGCTTTTGTTCGCCCAAGAGAAGTGGCTCGGTCACTTCAAAGGGCGCAATGAACTCCGAGTCGGCCTCGAACTGTTCGAAAGTTGGTTGGAGGAAGCTCTCCACTTCAAAGTTCGAACCGATTATGTCCCGGAACTGTTCACGAAAGAGCAGTCGTTATATACGGCTTTCGTGAATGATCGTCCGGTACACAAAATCGTCCATGCCATCGAATTCGTTCATGAAGCGATTCGACGGCTCGAGGCAAACGTCAATCCTCAATTAACGTTCGAACGGTTAACGTTCGATTTGCAGAAGGGATAGGAGAGCGTGCTTGAAGTAGTTGGAGTCCGTTTTAAAGAAGCGGGAAAAATCTATTACTTTTCACCAGGCGAAGCAACGCTTGAACGTGGAGACCATGTCATCGTCGAGACGGTGCGAGGAATCGAATACGGTGAAATCGTCCAAGTTGGTAAACAACTAGGTGAAGACGAAGTCGTCTTGCCGTTGAAAACGATCCTTCGTGTCGCCGATCAAAAAGATGCCGAAATCGTTCAAGACAACCGATTGGCAGCTGTTGACGCTCACGCCGTCTGTGAAGAAAAAATTCGCGAACATCGACTTGAGATGAAATTAGTAGATGTTGAGTATACATTTGATCGTAATAAAGTTATTTTTTATTTCACGGCTGAGGGGCGCGTTGATTTTCGCGAGCTTGTTAAAGACTTAGCGAGCGTGTTCCGGACACGGATCGAACTCCGACAAATCGGGGTGCGGGATGAAGCGAAGCTACTCAGTGGAATCGGTCCTTGTGGTCGAGTGCTGTGTTGTTCCTCGTTCTTAGGCGAGTTCGAACCGGTGTCCATCAAGATGGCCAAGGATCAAAACCTTTCCTTGAACCCTAACAAGATCTCCGGTGTATGCGGTCGTCTCATGTGTTGTCTCAAATATGAGAACGATACGTATGAAGAATTGAAACGAGACTTGCCAGACGTCGGGAAGCGAATCAAAATTCCAGAAGGTGACGGACGTGTCGTCGGTCTCAACATCTTGGATCAGTTGATTCAAGTCGAATTGAATGACCGGACTCGTGTTGTGACGTATACGATCGATGAACTCGTCGAAGTCGGTGCGGTCAAACGAAAACCGTTGAAACAGTGATGGGGTGCTGAGCAGTGGAGAGAATGGATAAAAAAGAAGTTATGATGCGGGTCGATGCCATCGAGCAACAGATGTACGTGTTGACGGAGCATTTAAGCGTGCTCAAAGAACAACTCGCCTATTTGCTTGAAGAAAACCAACATATGTATCTCGAGAACCATCACCTGCGTGAAAAGGTTGAGCAGCTTGCAGAAGTCGAAACCCCTGATGGCGATCCGCAAATCGCTTTGTCCGGAAAAGGACAGAACAACTTGGCGGCGCTCTATCAGGAAGGGTTCCATATTTGCAACTTGCACTACGGACAAGTCAGAAAAGATGGCGATTGCCTCTTCTGTATGTCGATGTTAAATAAGCATTAATCGGGGGCGATAGACGGAGGAAATCTCTGTCCGTCGCCTCTGTTGTTATATAGGAGGGAAACAGCGTGACTGTAAAACAAGGGGAGCGCCTTGACGATTTGCTTGGACGCCCCGGTAAAATCATCCAAAGTGATGATGTCTTTTCATTCTCATTGGATGCGGTGCTACTCGCCGAATTCGTTTGGGTACCGATTCAACAAGGAAAGTTGGTCGATTTATGCGCTGGCACCGGCGCAATCCCGCTCTTTTTATCTTATCGGACGAAAGGGACGGTGACGGGCGTCGAGATTCAACCCCGGCTCGTCGACATGGCGAATCGCAGCATTGAGGTGAACGGTCTCGAAGAGCGGCTTCACATCATCGAAGGAGATGTGAAAACGGCCGCCTCCAGTCTCGGCCATGCCCGTTATGATGTTGTGACGTGTAACCCACCTTACTTCCTGGCCAATGAGACGTCGCTTCGCAATCAAAATGAGCACCATACGATTGCTCGTCACGAAGTACTCTGTACGCTTGAAGATTGCATTCGTTCGGCAAGTCAGCTTGTGAAGCCAGGCGGGAAAGTCGCGTTCGTCCATCGGCCCGAACGGCTGCTCGATATCGTCACGCTCATGCGGGCATACCGCATTGAGCCGAAGCGGATGCAGCTCGTCTACCCGAAGGCAGGACGAGATGCGAACACATTACTTATAGAGGGGTCTAAAGATGGAAAACCAGGACTCACGATCTTACCTCCGTTTATCGTTTATGAGGAAGATGATACGTATACGAAAACGATGCGAGACATCCTCGATGCGTAACTATTATGCGTATATTCTCGAATGCAGTGACCAAACCTACTACACCGGTTACACGACCGATATCGAAAAACGGGTCACTGTGCACAACGCCGGTAAAGGTGCGAAATATACGAGGGCGCGTCTCCCGGTCAGTCTTCGATACGTTAAGTCGTTCGAGACGAAACAGGAAGCGATGCGGTATGAATGGTCGATCAAACAATTGACCCGCGCTCAAAAACAGCAGCTGATGGAGGGGACGACCAATGAATTCACAGAAAAGTTATCAAACTGAGGGGCCGACGCTTTATGTCGTACCGACACCGATCGGCAACTTAGAGGACATGACGTACCGTGCCGTCCGCATCATGCGTGAAGTCGATTTGATTGCGGCCGAAGACACACGGCAAACGATGAAACTATGTCGTCATTTCGAGATCGAGACGAAATTGGTCAGCTATCATGAGCACAATAAGCAAGTTAGCGGACCCCGTTTAATTGAAGACATTCAAAACGGTAAGTCCGTCGCCGTCGTATCGGATGCGGGCATGCCTGGTATTTCAGATCCGGGGAGTGACCTCGTCCGACTCGCGATCGAGGCGAAGCTGCCAGTCGTCGTCTTGCCGGGTGCGAACGCGGCACTCACGGCACTCGTCGCATCTGGCCTCGCGACAGAACGGTTCTTATACTACGGGTTTTTACCTCGTAAAAAGAAAGAGCGGACCGAAGTGTTGGCTTCCCTTCAATATGAACCGGGTACACTCATCTTTTATGAGGCACCGCATCGGTTGAAAGAAATGTTGACCGGGGTGAAGGACGTACTCGGTAATCGCGAAATCGTGCTCGGTCGAGAGTTGACGAAAACGTTCGAAGAGTTTTTAAGAGGCACGGTTGAAGAGGCGCTCGCATGGTGCGAGGGCGAGGTGCGTGGCGAATTCGTCGTCATGGTGAGCGGCTCTACAGAGTCGGCACCGACGAGCGACTGGTGGGAAGCGCTGTCGCCTTTAGAGCATGTCGACCGGTACATCGAAGACGGACTCAAACCGAACGCGGCCATTAAGCAAGTCGCGAAAGAGCGTGGCTTGGCACGAAGCGAAGTCTACGATGCGTATCATCAAGTCGACAAAAAAGAGTAAGCAAGGATTCCCTTGCTTACTCTTCGCTGTAGTAGTTCTCGAGCATGTTTTTCAACTCGACGAGAACGCGCTGTGCGCCTTCAGGTGAAAGGATGAGTTTTCCGTCAGCCAACTTGAAGTTGTCGTCAGATACTTCGCCTGTCACTTGGCATGTCATGTTCGGTTTGTATTTTTTTAAGATGATTTGTTCGTTGTCGACGTAAATTTCGAGTGCGTCTTTTTCAGCGATACCGAGTGTCCGGCGCAATTCAATTGGAATAACGACGCGGCCGAGCTCGTCAACTTTCCGTACGATACCTGTAGATTTCATTTTGTGTTTCCTCCTCCAATGATGTCGAAATCTCATGGTGACATGAATCGTCAAAATTCGACAATGTGGCTTCAGCAAAAAGCATACTAAACTTTCCAATTGCAGTCAACTGCTTACTATTGGAAATGCGCATTTTTCGAAAAATGACGATAAGGGAATCATATATCCATAAAATTCCCCGAAAGTTTGCACCTGAAACAAAGAAAGGGTTTTTTTGGAACATTTTTTATAAGCTAGTATCAAATTAATTCCAAACAATTGGTTTGGAAATTCTTTTGTCGAACCGTGTATAATGGAAATTGCAAATGTCGAAAGGATGGAGAACATACTATGGCGAAGCCAACTTTTTATATCACGACTCCGATTTACTATCCGAGTGCGAAACTACACATTGGTCATGCCTATACGACGGTGGCCGGCGATGCGATTGCTCGCTATAAGCGTTTAAAAGGATTTGACGTCCGTTACTTAACTGGGACCGACGAGCATGGACAGAAGATTCAAGAAAAGGCCCAAGAAGCTGGCGTGACGCCACAAGCGTTTGTCGATGAAGTCGTCAAAGACATCCGTGTGCTTTGGGACAAGCTTGAGATCTCATATGACGATTACATCCGGACAACTGACGCCCGTCATAAAGCGGTCGTCGAGCACGTATTTGAGACACTGCTCAAAAATGATGATATTTACCTCGGTGAGTACGAAGGGTGGTACTCAATCCCGGACGAGACGTACTATACAGAATCACAACTTGTTGATGGAAAAAGTCCTGACAGCGGCCATCCGGTGGAACTCGTGCGCGAAGAGTGCTATTTCTTCCGCCTCAGCAAGTATGCGGACCGGTTGATCGAGTACTTCGAGTCACATCCGGATTTCATTTTACCGGAATCGCGTAAAACTGAAATGATCAACAACTTCTTGAAGCCGGGGCTGCAGGATTTGGCAGTCTCGCGGACGACGTTCGACTGGGGTGTACAAGTCCCGTCGAATCCGAAACACGTCGTATACGTCTGGGTCGACGCGCTCACGAACTATATCTCCGCGCTCGGCTACGGGACAGATAACGATGAATTGTTCAATCGTTACTGGCCGGCAGACGTACACTTGGTCGGGAAAGAAATCGTTCGTTTCCATACGATCATTTGGCCGGCGCTGCTCATGGCGCTTGACCTACCGCTACCGAAGCAAGTGTTCGCGCACGGCTGGTTGCTCATGAAAGACGGTAAGATGTCGAAGTCAAAAGGGAACGTCGTCGATCCGATTCCACTCATCGACCGCTACGGTCTTGATTCGCTTCGCTACTACTTGCTCCGTGAAGTCCCATTCGGTGCAGACGGCACGTTCACACCGGAAGCGTTCGTCGATCGCTTGAACTTTGATCTCGCGAACGACCTCGGGAATCTTCTCAACCGGACCGTTGCCATGATCAAGAAGTATTTCGATGGCAACGTACCGGCTTATGCGGGGAATGTGACGGCGTTCGATGCGGAACTTCTCCGTATGGTAAACGAAACGACGAACAAGACAGAAGAAGCGATGGAGCATATGGAATTCTCGGTCGCCCTCGCAAGCATTTGGCAACTCGTCAGCCGAGCCAATAAATATATCGATGAGACACAACCATGGGTGCTCGTAAAAGATGAGTCGAAGCGTGATGAGCTTGCATCTGTGATGACGCACCTCGCGGGCGTACTCCGCCATGTCGCGATCATGATTCAACCGTTCATGACACGGGCGCCGAAAGAAATGTTCCGTCAGCTCGGACTCGTTGACGAAGACATGTCATGGGAAGCGCTCGATACGTTCGCTGCCTTTGATGGAGCGGTCGTGACGGACGGAACGCCGATTTTCCCACGTCGAGACGTGAAAGAAGAAGTCGATGCGATTCAAGAGATGATGCGTCAAGCTTCGCAAGCGCGCATCGAAGCGGAAGCAACGCCGACTGAAACTGAAGATGAGGACGTCCGTCCAGAAATCACGATCGATGTGTTCGACCAAGTTGAGTTTCGGGTCGGGCAAATCGTCGAAGCAGATAAGATCAAGAAAGCGAAAAAACTATTGAAGCTTCAAGTCGACCTTGGCGGCGAAACGCGACAAATCGTCTCGGGCATCGCCGAATGGTATGCGCCGGAAGACTTAGTCGGTAAAAAAGTGATCGTCGTCGCCAACTTGAAACCGGTCAAACTCCGCGGTGAACTGTCTCAAGGAATGATTTTAGCAGCCGATAAAGATGGTAAGCTAGAACTCGCCACCGTCTCAGAGAATATGCCGAACGGGGCCATCGTCAAATAATTTTGAGGGAGACTTCGGTCTCCCTCTCTTTGTCTAAATAAGGAGGATGCATCATGTTGATTGATACGCACACCCATATTAACGCTGAGCAGTTCAATGAAGATGTCGAGGCGACAATCGAGCGTGCTCGCACTGCCGGCGTCTCGCCGATGCTCGTCGTCGGATTCGATACACCTACGATTGACCGTGCCATTGAGTTGGCTGAGGCGTATGAGGACGTCTACGCCATCGTTGGCTGGCATCCGGTCGACGCGATTGACTGCACCGAAGCTGAACTCGCCCGAATTGAAGCGCTTATGGCACATCCTAAAGTGATGGCACTCGGGGAAATCGGCCTTGATTATCATTGGGACAAGTCACCGAAAGATGTACAGCAGCGTGTGTTCCGTCAGCAAATCGCAATCGCGAAGCGGACGAACATGCCGATCGTCATCCACAACCGCGAAGCGACGGCGGACGTGCTCGATCTGCTAGAAGAAGAGCACGCGGAAGTTGTCGGCGGCGTGTTTCATAGTCACAGCATGTCTGTCGAATTGCTCGAACGCTGTTTAAAGCTGAATTTTTATATCTCGCTCGGCGGACCGGTGACGTTCAAAAACGCCAAAGTGCCGAAGCAAGTGGCGCAGCAAGTACCGCTCGACCGTCTTCTTGTCGAGACGGATTGTCCCTATTTGACGCCGACACCGTTCCGCGGTAAACGAAATGAGCCGGCATACGTCACTTACGTCGCTGAAGAGATTGCAGCGCTCCGCGGCATGCCTTACGAAGCACTCGCCGAGGCTACGACCGCCAATGCGAAACGGCTGTTCCGACTTCCATGATGATTAGACGTTTTGTGTTGAGTGTAGGCGTCATTGTCGTTGCCGTCTTCGCCTACATGATGATGCAGCCGGAGAAGATTACGATTATCGATAACGGTGTCAAGATTGAGCACGATACACAGGCTGATTCGGTCATCGAAGTGCTCGCCGAGGCCGGGATCACGATCGATGAGGCTGACTATGTGACGCCGGCGCTCAGTGCGGACATCCCGCCGGAGCGTGTCATTCATATCGAACGGGCCCAAACGGTGTCGCTCCAGATCGGTTACGGTCAAATGGAGACGATCGATACCCGTGAGCGGACCGTTGGTGATGTCCTGCTCCGATACGGTGTGAGCGTGCGAGAAGGTGATGATGTCTATCCGTCGGTCAGAACACCGATCACGTCAGGCATGACGATTCGCTATCAGCCGGTCGTGGCGCTTGATTTGATCATAGGAGATGATGCGACAAAAGTTTATACGATGGCATCGACCGTGGAAGAGGCGTTACGAGAAGCCCGAATTGAGATTTCAGATAAAGATACGGTCGTTCCGGCGCTCACGGCCGAAGTGCGTGATGGGATGACGATCACCGTCAACATGAGCCGAGACGTCGTTCAATATGAGAACCGCTTAATCCCGTTCGAGATCATTGAAGAAGAGGATGCGACACTTGCAGCCGGGACGACCGAAGTGTCACAAGTCGGCGTCCCTGGTCTAGAGCGGACGCGGTATGCACTGACAGTTGAAAATGGTACAATTACAAATCGGACCGAGACAGACGTCGAAATGGTGCAGACAGTGCGACCGCAAATCATTAAGGTCGGTACGAAAGTCGCAACCGAGCGCGAAGCCGAGTTTGAAGCAGCCGAAGCGCCGACTGAGACCGTTGACTCGACAAGTCCATTCCGCGAGGAAGCGGAAATCAAAATCGAGGAAACGCCTCGGGCCGACGATGTCCTCGACTTCACATCAGCCAAACAACTCCTCGTCGAGGCCACCGCCTATACGAACAATGCAGAAGACACCGTGACGTATGACGGCAGAGTACTGACGCGCAGCGGCTATGACGTGACGGATACGATCCTTTATGAAGGAATGCGGATCATTGCGGTCGACCCGGCCGTCATCCCGCTCGGAACCCGCGTCTATATCGAAGGGTTTGGCATGGCGATCGCTCTCGATACAGGCAGCGCGATTAAAGGCAATATTATCGATATCATGATGGATACGAAAGAGGAAGCGGTCACGTTTGGTCGTAAGCCACTGACGATTTGGGTGATCCCGAAGCAAGAAGAGAAAGAAGGAACTGACAATGCGTGAGAAAATACAAGAAGTGATCGTCGTCGAAGGACGCGATGATACAACCCGGCTTCAAGAAGTGTACGACGTCGACACGATTGAAACGAACGGGTCGGCCGTGTCAAAACAGACGATCGAACGGATCAAACGTGCCCAGGAGACACGCGGTGTCATCATCTTGACCGATCCGGACTATCCGGGCGACCGGATCCGGGCCATCGTCGAAGAGCAAGTGAAGGGCTGTAAACACGCCTACCTCCCTCGGGCCGAGGCGAAAGACAAACGAGGGAAAATCGGCGTCGAACACGCGACACCTGCGACAATCCGTCGTGTGCTCGAGGCGGTTTATGAAACACGAGTTGAGACGGACGAGCCACTCGTCACGCGACAAATGGTGCTCGAGGCCGATTTGATCGGTGGAGCGGATGCCGCAACTCGTCGCAAGCGTCTTGGCGTCTTGCTCCGCATCGGGGAACCGAACGCCAAACAATTTGTGAAACGAGTCGAAGCGTTGCGCGTGACCATCGAGGAATGGGAGCGGGCACTCGCTCAGTTAGAGGAGGAAAATCATTGAAAGATATTGCAACGATTCATCGCACGAAAGCGATTTTACAACGTCACGGCTTCTCATTCAAAAAGTCGCTCGGACAAAACTTTTTAATCGACTTGAATATATTAAATAAAATCGTCGACGCCGCAGAACTAGGTGAAGCGAGCGGTGTGCTCGAGATCGGTCCGGGAATCGGCTCGTTGACGGAACAATCGGCCAAGCGGGCGCAAAAAGTGGTCGCGCTTGAAATCGATCAACGCCTTCTACCGATCCTTGAAGACACGATGGCGCCTTACCCGAACGTTCACGTCATTCATGGGGACGCGCTCGAGCTCGACATTCGCAGCATCGTGGAACGTGAGTTCTTGAGTGAAGGGATTGACGATATCGCGGTCGTCGCCAACTTGCCATATTATGTGACGACGCCGATTATCATGCGTTTGCTCGAGAGCCGGATCAAATTCCGTTCGCTCGTCATGATGATTCAAAAAGAAGTGGCTGAGCGCATCGGGGCGAAACCTGGCACGAAAGCGTACGGTTCGTTATCAATCGCGATCCAGTATTATGCGGAAGCGAGTGTAAGCTTTATCGTACCGAAAAGCGTGTTCATGCCGGCTCCAAACGTCGACTCGGCCGTGATCACGCTCAAGATGCGTCCGCGCCCGGCTGTCGATGTCGAAGACGAAGCCTTTTTCTTTGAAATCGCCCGCGCTAGTTTCGCGCAACGTCGAAAAACGATTTTGAACAACTTGACGAATCATCTCGGCAAAGATAAAAAAGTAGACCTTGAACGTCTCTTGAATGAAGCGGGAATCGACCCGAAACGGCGAGGCGAAACGCTTTCGCTTCAAGAGTTTGCACGCTTAGCAGACACAATTTTACCACTTAAAAATAGTTGACGACTGGATAGCGAGTCGCTATAATATTTACTCTTTATTTCCGTTTTAGAATATGCTATACTTGTAACAGTGAGGTGAAGCGTATGCCAAAGACGTTGCAAGAAATCAGACAAAAACTCGAATCACATGTTGGAGAACGATTGACGTTGAAAGCAAACGGCGGTCGTAAGAAAGTCGTTACTCGGTTTGGAACGCTCGTTGAGACGTATCCCGCGGTGTTCGTTGTCAAGTTGGATGAAGAGCATCACAACGTGGAACGTGTCTCTTATAGCTACGCTGATGTCCTAACGGATACAGTTAAAATTGAATTCAGTAATTGATCGATAAATGAGGGGCGGATGCATTGGCAGCTGCTTCTTTTTTTGTGCGTCCGTTTACGGTACAATGGCGAACAGGAGATACATTGGGAAGGGTGAACGATATGCGTACGATCAGTGTGAAAGCGCCGGCAAAAATCAATTTGACACTAGACGTCCTCGGGAAGCGGACGGACGGCTATCATGAAGTAGAAATGGTGATGACGACAGTGGACTTGTCCGACCGGCTCGAATTGACCGTACTCGATACGGATGAGATTCGAATCCAGTCTGAGCACGCCTATGTCCCGAGCGATCATCGGAACTTAGCTTACCGTGCGGCCGATTTGTTGCGGAAGCGGTTCGACATCGCAGAAGGAGTCGAAATCGTCCTCGATAAACAAATCCCGGTCGCAGCAGGGCTCGCCGGAGGATCAAGTGATGCGGCGGCGACGCTTCGGGGAATGAACGAACTGTTCGAGCTTGGTTTGACGCTCGAGGAGTTAGCAGAGCTCGGAGCCGCGGTCGGTTCAGACGTCTCGTTTTGTGTGATGGGTGGAACCGCGATCGCCCGGGGCCGCGGTGAGATATTAGAGACGATTCCGTCACCGCCGCCGTGCTATGTCGTGTTGGCGAAGCCGAAGCTCGGTGTATCGACGGCTGACGTGTATCGAGCCGTTCAGATGGAGAAAATCGTCCATCCAGACACTGCGGCGATGGTTAAAGCGATTCGTGAACGGGACTTTGACGGAATTTGTGCGAACCTCGGTAACGCGCTTGAAGGTGTCACGCTTGAACTGCATCCCGAAGTCCGTCAAATCAAAGAGACGATGCTGCATTGTGGTGCTGATGGCGTGTTGATGAGCGGCAGCGGCCCGACTGTATTCGCGCTCATCGAGCACGAGCAAAAAGCGCACCGCGTCTATAACGGACTGAAAGGATTTTGTCCGGAAGTGTTCGTCGTTCGGATTCTCGGCAAAAAACATTGAACAAAGACGAATGAAAGTGATATATTCTGTTTAGAACATTCGTCTATTATTGACAAAGTGAAGGGGAATCCGTATGAAAATTCGTAGAAGTGGTCGTCTCGTCGATATGACCCGTTATATGCTTGACCATCCACATCAGCTCGTCTCGTTATCGATGTTTTCGAGCCGCTATCAGTCTGCTAAATCATCGATCAGTGAAGATTTAGTCATCGTCAGTGAAATGCTCGCCCACGACGGTACCGGGAAATTGATTACCGTCCCAGGTGCGGCCGGGGGAGTCATGTTCATTCCAGGGTGGAGCAAAGACAAGTCGCTATCGATGATCGATAGCTTGTGCGATCAACTGTCGAAACCGGAGCGTCTGCTTCCGGGAGGCTATTTATACTTAACCGACGTGCTTGGTAATCCGCGTCAAGTGAAACCGATGGGACAAATCTTTGCCTCGGTGTTTGCGGACCGTAAAGTCGACGTCGTCATGACGATTGCGACAAAAGGGATTCCGCTCGCCTACGCGGTCGCTGAGCAATTAGGTGTTCCGTTCGTCATCGTCCGGTCCGACAGCCGTGTCACGGAAGGGTCGACCGTCAGTATCAATTACGTTTCCGGCTCGTCAAAAGCGATCCGTACGATGGCGCTCGCCCGTCGAAGCTTGCCACGAGGCGCAAACGTCTTGCTCATCGATGACTTTATGAAAGCAGGCGGGACGATCCGTGGGATGATGAGCCTGTTGAATGAGTTCGAGGCAAACCTCGCGGGTGTCGGTGTCTTGATGGAAGCCGAAGGTGCCGAGAAGAAAATGGTAAGTGAGTACGTCAGCTTGATGAAGTTGACGAACGTTGATGCAGATGAAGGACTCGTCACAATTTCACGCGGTAACGTCGAACAGTTCTTAAAGTGATTGGCAAAAATTTGATTTCGTTTTATGATGAGAGGGTATATCAGTCATACGGAGTCAATCGGTTCGCTTGAATCACTTTAACCTTTTAGTGAAAGTACACCATGGCATAGACAACGAAGAAAAGGGGATGCGAAACATGCAGATCACAGACGTAAAAATTCGCAAAGTGACGACGGAAGGTAGGATGAAGGCGCTCGCTTCAATCACGCTTGACCAAGAGTTTGTCGTGCATGACCTTCGAATCATCGAAGGAAGCACCGGGCTCTTCGTCGCGATGCCGAGTAAACGAACGCCGGAAGGCATTTTCCGAGACATCGCTCACCCGATCAATGGAGATATGCGCCAAAAAGTCGAGGCGGCTGTGCTCGAAGCCTACGGCACGGTCGATGTTTCCACTTACGAAGCACAGGAATCATACAACGGTATAAACGAATAATGACTCGACAGCGGATGGGGACCCTTCCGCTGCCTTTTTGCGTTTGATTAGTTACGAATGGTTACAACGGTTGAAACCGCGTCACGGTTTCGATATAGTAGAAACGGTGTATTCAGGATTTAAATATAGAAAAAACCGAACGATTGAATAAAAACAGTCGATTAAGATAGGGGCGAATCAAGAATGGATCGTTTTGCAGTCATTTTGGCAGCAGGTAAAGGGACGCGTATGAAGTCTAAGCTCTATAAAGTGCTTCATCCGGTCCTTGGAAAACCGATGGTCGAACATGTCGTCGACCAACTCGACAAAATCGGGGTCAGTCGTCAAATCGTCATCGTCGGTCACGGGGCTGAAGCGGTACAAGAGACGCTAGGCTCGCGCGTCGAGTACGCGGTCCAAGAACAGCAACTTGGAACGGGCCATGCGGTTCAAATGGCAGAAGCTGAGCTCGCTGGTAAATCAGGTGCGACGCTTGTCGTCTGTGGTGACACACCACTTCTCACAGCGGAAACGTTGGAGGCGCTCCTTGCCCATCATGAGGCGCAGCAAGCGAAAGTAACGGTACTGACGGCGATCGCTGACGATGCGACCGGTTATGGTCGTGTCATCCGTGGAGAAGACGGTAACGTGACGAAAGTCGTCGAACATAAAGACGCCTCTGCTGCAGAGCAAGCGATTCTTGAAATCAATACGGGAACTTACGTGTTTGACAACGAATTATTGTTTGATGCCCTCAAACAAGTCGGTAACGATAACGTTCAAGGTGAGTATTACTTGCCAGACGTCATCGCGATTGCGAAAGAAGCAGGCGAAGTTGTCGCGGCCCATACCGCGCCGACGTTCGGTGAGACGATCGGTGTCAACGATCGCGTCGCTCTCGCGCAGGCTGAAACACTCATGCGCAAGCGGACGAACGAACGCCTTATGCGTGAAGGTGTGACCTTCATGGACCCGGCCTCGACATACATTTCGCCGGACGCCGTCATCGGATCAGATACGATCATCTACCCAGGGACAGTCATTCTTGGCAAGACGGTCATCGGTTCGGAGTGCGTGATCGGACCGAACTCGGACATCCGCAACAGTGTGATTGAAGACGGTGCGACCGTTCGTCAATCGGTACTCAGTGATAGCCGTGTCGGAAGTCATGCGCAAGTTGGGCCGTTCGCCCACCTTCGTCAACAAGCAGTCCTTGGCGCCAATACGCGCGTCGGCAATTTCGTGGAAATCAAAAAATCAACGTTCGGGGACGGTGCGAAAGCATCGCATCTCAGCTATATCGGAGATGCCTCGATCGGTGAACGTGTCAATCTCGGATGTGGATCGATCACGGTCAACTATGATGGTAAGAATAAGTTTGAGACGGTCGTTGAAGCAGACGCGTTTGTCGGATGTAACGTCAACTTGATTGCCCCGGTAACAGTCGGGAAAGGTGCGATCGTCGCTGCCGGTTCAACGATTACAAACGATGTCCCTGAAGAAGCTCTCGCGATTGCGCGCGAGCGTCAAACGAACAAAGAAGGTTACACGAAACGCTAAGTTGCTGCCTATTACTATGGAAAACGATGGAGGAGAATCCTAAACATGTCTACTGTATATGAACGTGAAATTCGCCTATTTAGCTTAAACTCGAACCGCCCGTTAGCTGAAGAAATTGCCAAAGAAATCGGTGTCCCACTCAGCGACTGCCAAGTGAAGCGGTTTAGCGACGGAGAACTTTACATCAATATCGAGGAGAGCGTCCGAGGCGACGATGTGTACATCATCCAATCGACGAGCTCACCAGTGAATGAAACGCTCATGGAATTGCTCGTGATGATCGATGCGCTGAAACGGGCCTCGGTTCGCACGATCAACGTCGTCATCCCATACTATGGTTACGCACGCCAAGACCGTAAAGCACGGTCGCGTGAGCCGATCACAGCGAAACTCGTTGCCGATCTGCTTACGGTAGCCGGAGCGACACGCGTCATCACAATGGACTTGCACGCCGCTCAAATCCAAGGTTTCTTCAATATTCCAGTAGACCAATTGTTAGGTGTCCCGCTCATCTCGACGTATTTCGAGACAGATGAGTTCAAAGCAAAAGATATCGTCGTCGTCTCACCAGATCACGGCGGTGTCACGCGCGCGCGGAAGCTCGCAGAACGTTTGAAAGCACCAATCGCCATCATCGACAAACGACGCCCGGAAGCGAACGTGGCCGAAGTCATGAACATCGTTGGCAGCGTTGAAGGCAAAACAGCCATCTTGATCGATGATATCATCGACACGGCCGGTACGATCACACTCGCAGCAGACGCAATTGTCCAAGCGGGAGCAAAAGAAGTATACGCTTCATGTACCCACCCGGTTCTGTCTGGCCCGGCAATGGAGCGAATCGACAACTCGTCAATCAAAGAACTCGTCGTCCTTAACACGATCGATTTGACTGGTCGCGAGTACTCGAGCAAAATCAAGCAGATGTCGGTTGCCCGTTTGCTTGGGGAAGCGATCATGCGTGTCCACGAGCACAAATCGGTGAGCACGCTGTTCGATTAAAAAAACGAGGCCCGAAGGCGTTCGCCTTTGGGCTTTTTTGTTCAGGAGGAACATGATGAAATGTATCGTCGGTCTCGGGAATCCGGGTAAGAAATATGGAATGACCCGTCATAATATCGGGTTTTTAGCAATTGATCGGTTAGCGGACAAGCACGGGATCACGCTTGACGAAGCCAAGTTTAAAGCAGTCATTGGAACGGGAAGAATCAATGGAGAGCGGGTCGTCCTCGTCAAACCGCTCACGTACATGAATCTATCAGGTGAAGCGGTCCGTCCGATTCTCGATTACTATAAAATCGATATCGACGATTTACTCGTCATCTATGATGATTTAGACATGGTCCCAGGCAAACTCCGCCTGCGTCCGAAAGGGAGTGCCGGTGGACATAATGGCATCAAGTCATTGATTCAGCACCTCGGGACGATGGATTTTAAACGGCTTAAGCTTGGCGTTGGACGTCCGCCGCACCCGATCAAAGTTGTTGATTGGGTACTGATGAGTTATCGAAAAGAAGATATGTCCGAATTGAACGATACGCTCGACCAAGCCGTGGCTGCCGCAACAGATTTTGTGGACACGGACTGGGTCGCGCTCATGAATCGATATAACTAAAGGGTCACAGCACCCTTTTTTGTCGTATAAGGTGGAGGAAAACAAATGAACGCTTTAGAGAGATTTATGGTGACACTGCCGGAGACGAACGTGATTCGAGACCGGTTGCCTAAAGTCGACCGTCAACTCGTCACGGGATTGACGACAAGTGCCAAAGCGCTCGTTTTGGCCGGTTTGGCGAAACAGTCGACACGCCGTCTCGTTGTCGTCACCCATAACATGTACCAAGCCCAAAAGATGTTCGACCAGCTTGAGCCGCTTGTCGGACCGAGCAAGACGTTGCTCTATCCGATTGACGAGACGCTCGCCGGTGAACTGTCGCTCACATCCAGTCCCGAGCTCCTCGCCGCGCGAATCGAAGCCAGAACACGTCTCCTGACCGAAGAGGGAGGCGTCCTTGTCGTCCCGCTCGGTGGCTTGCGTCGTTTCGTACCGAGTCCGACCGATTGGCTGTCGAGTCATCGGACGATCAAACCAGGGCAAGAACTTGATTTAAAGCCGTTTGCCTCAACACTGATTGAACTTGGTTACGAGCGGACGGCCACGGTGACGGCACCGGGTGAGTTTTCGGTCCGCGGCAGCATTCTTGACGTCTATCCGCTCACGGAAGCGAGACCGTATCGAATTGATTTGTTCGACACGGAAGTCGATTCCGTCTTCACGTTCGATGCGGAGACGCAACGGTCGTTAGGTGTCGTTTCGGAAGCGGTCATCACGCCGGCGACCGAGTTCGTCGCATCGGTCGAACAGTTGAAAAAAGCCGGGCAAGCGCTCGAACGGCAATACGACCGGACGCTCGAGCTGATTGAAACCGAGACGATTCGACAAGCGCTTGAATCAGGTATCGCCCGCGACATCGAGCAGTTCGGGCGCGGTGATGTACCGGAGAAGCTCGGGAAGTACACGCCGCTACTTTATACGTCGACGCTGCTTGACTATGTGGGTGCTGATTCGGTCCTCATGTTGGACGAAGTGGCCCGCATCGAGGACGCGGCGGACGTGCAAGACCGTGAAGAGGCCGAATGGTTCTCGTCACTGATCGAACGCGGGGAGTCGGTCAGCAACTATACGCTCGCCGTGCCGATGCACAAAGTGTTCCGAAGCTTGAAACAAGTCGCGTTCTCGCTGCTGCCATCACGGCGTTCGGGGATCCCGGAGACGAATACGGTCCATCTCAGTTGCCGCCCGCTCCCTGCCTTCCACGGACAGATGCACTTGTTGAAGCAAGAAGTCGAGCGGTGGCAACAAAGTGATCACCGGATCGTTTTCCTCGCCGGGGATCAAATGCGGGCAGACAAAGTCGTGGCGCTCCTTGAAGACTACGGGATCCCGTCTACGTTCACGAATGTTGACGGGGAGCTGTTGCCACGCCATGTCCACGTCATGATCGGACAGGTCGAAGGCGGATTCGAGTTATCGACGAGCCGCCTCGTCGTCGTCTCGGAAACGGAACTGTTCAAGCGGGTCACGAAACGGAAACGGCAGACGAAGAATTTGACGAACGCCGAACGGATCAAGAGTTATCAAGAGCTGAAGCCGAATGATCATGTCGTTCATATCCATCACGGGATCGGGAAATACTTAGGGATCAAAACGATCGAAGTCGGTGGGATCCATCAAGATTACCTCCATCTCGTGTACGCCGGGGATGACGCGCTTTACGTGCCGGTCGATCAAATCGACCTCGTCCAAAAGTACGTCGGGGCCGAAGGGAAAGAGCCGAAGATTTATAAACTCGGTGGGACGGAATGGAAGAAGGTCAAATCAAAAGTCGCCAAGTCGGTCGAAGACATTGCCGACGAGTTGATCAAACTTTATGCGGCCCGAGAGGCATCGGTCGGCTTCGCCTTCCCGGCGGACGATGACGAGATGAGCCAGTTCGAATCGACCTTCCCGTACGCCGAGACGGAAGACCAAGTTCGATCGATTGCCGAGATCAAGGCGGATATGGAACGGTCACGCCCGATGGATCGCCTGCTTTGCGGCGACGTCGGATATGGCAAGACCGAAGTCGCGATTCGGGCGGCGTTCAAGTCGGTGCTCGCGGGCAAACAAGTCGCGTTCCTCGTGCCGACAACGGTGCTCGCGCAGCAACATTATGAGACGATGCTCGAACGGTTCAGTGAATTCCCGATCAACGTCTCGGTCATGAGCCGTTTCCGCTCGAAGAGTGAGCTGGCGGCGACGAAAAAAGGACTGAAAGAGGGAACGATCGACGTCGTCGTCGGGACGCACCGCGTGCTGTCGAAAGACGTGACGTTCGCCGATCTCGGCCTCGTCATCATCGATGAAGAACAGCGGTTCGGGGTCAAGCATAAAGAGCGCCTGAAACAGCTGAAGACGAACATCGACGTCTTGACGCTGACGGCGACACCGATTCCGCGGACGCTTCATATGTCGATGATCGGAATCCGTGATTTATCTGTCCTCGAGACACCGCCGGAGAACCGTTATCCGGTTCAGACGTACGTCATGGAATACGACGGCATCGTGTTGCGAGAAGCGCTCGAGCGCGAGCTCGCCCGTGGCGGCCAAGCGTTCTTCTTATATAACCGAGTCGAAGGGATCGAGCGGAAAGCCGAAGAGATTCGGGCGCTGTTGCCGGATGCCCGTATTGCGACGGCACACGGCCGGATGACCGAGACCGAGCTTGAAAGTCAGCTCATCAGTTTTCTTGAAGGAGAAGCCGACGTCCTCGTCTCGACGACGATTATCGAGACCGGCATCGACATCCCGAACGTGAACACGCTCATCGTGCACGACGCCGATAAGATGGGGCTGTCGCAGCTGTATCAGCTTCGAGGACGTGTCGGCCGATCGAACCGGATCGCGTATGCGTACTTCACGTATCGGAAAGACAAGCGATTGACCGAAGTTGCGGAGAGCCGCCTCCAAGCGATCAAAGAGTTCACCGAGCTCGGCAGCGGGTTTAAGATCGCGATGCGTGACTTATCGATTCGCGGGGCCGGCAACCTGCTCGGTGCCCAACAATCCGGGTTCATCGACTCGGTCGGGTTCGATCTGTATTCACAGATGCTGTCAGAAGCAATCGAAGAGCGGAAAGACCGCATGCGCGGTCAAGCGAAACAAGTCGTCTTCAAACCGGAAGTCACGTTCCAAGCGGATGCCTACATTCCGGACGATTACTTGTCGGACAGTGAACTGAAGATCGAGATGTATAAGCGTTTCAAATATGTCGATACACCAGAAGCATTGTTCGCGCTTCAAGACGAGCTGATCGAACGGTTCGGAGAATTCCCGGAACCGGTCGCGTTGCTCATCCAACTGACGCGTCTGCGCATTTACGGGGAGCTGGCGAAAGTGACACGGATCAAACAGTCACCAGAGCGGATCGATATCGTGCTATCGATGGAATCGACGACGGCACTCGATGTACCGTCGTTCATGGAATGGACGATGCCGCTCGGACGAAAACTCGGAGTCGGGCAAGACAACGGGGCGCTCAAACTGTCACTCAGCGGACGTATGCCAGTTGTCGAGCTGTTGAATGATGCCGACACGGTCCTTGAGGAACTCGTGAAGCGGTTGGTGGTCCATGCGGACGCCAAGTAAGTTTGCGACAGGTGTCGTTTTATTTGCGCTCGCAGGATACATTTCAAAATTTATTAGTTTTGCCTATCGGGTCCCGTATCAGAACATTGCCGGTGATTTTGGGTTATACGCTTACCAGACGGTATATCCGTTTGCGGCGATCGTCGCCTCGCTCGGGATTTACGCGATGCCGGTCGTGATTGCCAAAATCGGGGTCGGGGCACAAGGTCCAAGACAGAAGTTAGAAGTCCTCTGGGGCAGTTTTTATGCGCTCCTCGGCCTCGCTGTCGGCCTCGTGGTCGCGATGTTCGCGCTTGCGCCTGTCATCGCGCGCTTGCTCGGTGACCCCGAACTGGCGACGACGCTCCGGGTCATCAGTCTCAGCTACTTGTTGATGCCTGCGCTTGCGGTGCTGCGCGGGTCGTTTCAGTCAATCGATGACTTGCGACCGAGCGCGCTGTCGCAGGTGCTTGAAAACTTGATTCGGGTCGCGGTGTTGCTCATCTCACTGCTCGTCGGTGTCCGCTTTGGACGTGACGCATATGAACTCAGTCGCTATGCTTATGCGGCGACGTTAGTCGGCGGGAGTGTTGCTGTCGTCGTCTTATCGATTTGGGCGAAAGGGTTCCGAATCGTCGCGGTCCGTGCCGCAACACTGCGCGCCGTACTGCGTGTTCTCTTGACGAGCGGGCTTGCGGTCGGATTTGCGTCGCTCGGTATTCTTTGGATGCAACTCGTCGATTCATTCACGATCGTCAATTTGATGGGCGGCGATTATTCGGCCAAAGTGAGTAAAGGCGTGTTCGACCGTGGCTATCCGCTCGTGCAGTTTGCGATTCTCTTCACCACGGCACTCGGGATGGCGAACGTGCCGAACTTAGTCCGCCATTACCGGGCCGGGCGACTCACGGCGACGGCAACGGGCCTCAGTTCGATGATTCGAGTGACGACCACGGTCGCTGCGGCTGCAACGATCGGGCTGATGGGCGTCATGTGGCCTTTGAACGTAGCGTTGTTTGAAAATGCTGACGGTACAAGAGCGCTTGTATTGTTATCGACGAGTACGTTCGCGGCCTCGCTCGCAGTCGCGAGTATGACGTGCCTTCAAGCGATCGACAAAGAGCGGACGGCCGCTTTTGGTATGCTGTTTGCCATGATTGTAAAGTTTGCGATCAATTTGCTGCTCGTTCCGCGTTATGGGATTGACGGGGCGGCAGTCGGTACATCGCTCGCATTTTTAGCGATGGCGGCCTTTAATTTTAATCGTCTCGACCAGAACATCCCGCTCGGTACGTTTCGGTTGCACCATTACGGACTGCTCTTAAAGACCGTCCTACCTATGGGCATCGTCTTGCTCGGTTTGAACGCGTTAGCGTCTGAGTCACTATATAACCGCGTCAACGCACTCGGTTGGCTCGGTTTGATGGTGGTGTGCGGCGGCGCTTTGTACGTCTGGCGAGCGGTCAGGGAACAGGTGCTGACGATCGAAGAATGGGAGATGATTCCGTTTGGAAATCGACTCATCAATTTGATTGATAAAAAGGAGACCTAATATGAGTTATGGAATTACCGTCGTCGGACTCGGCTCCGGCGAACTCGAGCAACTTCCGCTCGGGGTATATCGTCATTTGAAACAGCAACCGCTCGTCTGGTTGCGCACGAAAGAACATCCGGTCGTCAAAGAGCTCGAGGCGGAAGGGGTTCATTTTGAATCGTTTGACCACATTTACGAATCAAACGATACGTTTGAGGCCGTCTATAAACAAATCGTTGAGACGTTGCTCGACAAGAGCGACGAACTGGCGATCACATATGCGGTCCCGGGCCATCCGTTCGTCGCCGAGCGGACGGTCGAACTGCTCGTCGAACAAGGGGCGGACGTGACGTTCCTCGGCGGACAGAGCTTTTTGGACGCCATGTTTCAGGCGCTCCAGATTGATCCGATCAATGGGTTTCAACTGCTCGATGCGACCGCACTCGACGTTGAACGGCTCCAAGTCACGCAGCACGTGTTAATCGGTCAAGTGTACGACGGGTTTGTGGCCGGGGATGTGAAAGTACAATTGATGGAACGTTATCCGGACGAACATCTTGTCAAGCTCGTCACGGCGGCCGGAACAAAACGAGAGCGAATTTCCGAAGTTCCGCTCTACGAGATGGACCGGGTCGCTGAAGTCGACAATTTGACGACGCTCTATGTCCCGCCACTCACTGACGAGACGCACCTCGCGCGGGAGTTTGCGACGTTGACAGATATCATCGCGACACTCCGCGGTCCGAACGGCTGCCCATGGGACCGAAAACAGACGCACGCATCACTGCGGAAATATTTACTCGAAGAGGCGTATGAGTTGATCGAGGCGATCGACGAAGAGGACGATGATGCGATGATCGAAGAACTCGGAGACGTATTGCTCCAAGTCATGCTTCATGCGCAAATCGGGGCCGACGAAGGGTACTTTAACATTCGTGACGTGATCGGCGCGATCAGTACGAAAATGGTCCGTCGCCATCCGCACGTCTTCGGTGACGTGACGGTCGCAGACGCCGACGACGTGGTTTCGAACTGGAATGCGATTAAGCAAGACGAAAAAGGGGAAAATAAACATTCGCAGCTCGATGGTGTGCTCGTGACCCAACCGGGGTTAATGCGTGCCGAGCAACTCCAAAAGAAAGCGGCTCAAGTCGGGTTCGAGTGGGATGACGTAACCGGAGCGTTCGAGAAGCTCGAAGAAGAGTTACAAGAGTGGCGAGACCGTCCCGAAGACGAACAAGAACTAGGGGACGTACTGTTCTCAGTCGTCAACGTAGCCCGTTATTTCGGGTTGAACGCGGAACAAGCACTTGAACGGACCAATCAAAAATTCAAGAGACGATTTGAATATATCGAAGCGAACGGATCGCTCAGCGACATGACGCTCGAACAGATGGATCGGCTTTGGGATGAAGCGAAGGAGAAGGGATTATGAGACTAGATAAATTTTTGAAAGTGTCGCGCTTGATCAAACGACGGACGTTAGCGAAGGAAGTGGCCGATCAAGGCCGTATCCGCTTGAATGGCCAAGTCGCCAAGGCCAGTACGGACGTCAAGGCCGGTGATGAGCTCCAAATCCGATTCGGGAATAAGCTGGTGACGGTCATTATCGATTCGATTGCCGAGCATGCCCGGAAAGAGGATGCGAAAGAAATGTACCGGTTGATCAAAGAAGAAAAGGTGAACAGTGGTACGGAAGCATAAAAAAAAGGTATACTGAACATAATAGGTCAAGAGGAAGGTGATTCGATGAATGGACGTAACCCGATGGAACGCAAACAGCGGATTCGGGCTCTCGACGAACGGAGAGAACAGCTGGAAAAAGAACAGAGCCGGCGACGTATCCATCTTCGACGCCGCCTAGCCGTGGCCTCACTTGTCTTTTTGTTGTTGATTGTCTTCATCGGCCAGAGCTATTTCTCAAAGATCGGATATGTAGCGGATCAAGAGCTAAAGCAAGACGAGGCTCGTGTCGAGCTTCGTGAAACGAAGGAAGAACAAGCGGAGCTAAAAGAGCAGGTTGAACGTTTACAAGACGAAGAATACATCGCCAATCTTGCGCGCAACGAGCTGTTGTTCTCGAAAGATGGCGAGATTATTTTTTACTTCTCACCAGAGGAATAAGTAGGTTCGTTGACCGTTGACGAATCGACTCGTATAATTGTAGGGAATCATTCAAAAAAAGGAGTACATTATTTTATGTCAATTGAAGTAGGAAGCAAGGTACAAGGTAAGGTTACAGGGATTACGCATTTCGGAGCGTTCGTAGAGCTCCCTAATGGAAAAACGGGTTTGGTGCACATCAGTGAAGTGGCAGATTCTTATGTCAAAGACATCAATGAAGTCCTAACGGTCGGTCAAGAAGTCACAGTCAAAATCTTGAACATCGAAAGTGATGGCAAAATCGGGTTGTCTATCAAAAAAACTGTCGATCGTCCTGTTAGCGAACGCCCAGAACGTCCAGCCGGCGAACGCTTCTCACGAGGCCCTAGTTCAGGCGGCCCTGGTCAAGGTGGCCCACGTCCGGGCGGTCCACGTCCAGGTGGTCCTGGTCAAGGTCCACGCGGCGGCGGTGGCCCACGCGGTGGCGGCGGTCCCCGTGGCGGTGGCGGCGCACGTCGTGAAGTACGTCGTGAGCCAGAAACGTTTGATACGTTGATGACCAAGTTCTTGAAAGATAGCGACGAACGCCTTACAACGTTGAAGCGTCAAACTGATTCAAAACGCGGTGGACGTGGAGCCAAGCGCGGGTAACCCTTCGTAAACCATCAGCTTCTACTCGTAACGATAACGCCACGGACACAGGTCCGTGGCTTTTTTTCATGGCGCGACAATTGTCGGCGCTTTTTTTGTTATAAAAAATAACTAAAAAAGGTTGCAATTTTTCGACGGAGCGAGCACAATAGGGAACATGAAAAATAGTTATGTTTTATAAGTAAAGGTGGAGAAACAAATGAACGGATGGAAGTTGTGGAAAGCAGAATGGCAGAGCATCGGTAAAAATCCGCGGGTATGGATTCCGATTCTCGCGGTCGCGCTCGTGCCGCTCATGTATGCGGGCATGTTCTTGTGGGCATTTTGGGACCCTTACGGCCAAATGAAAGATTTGCCCGTCGCGATCGTCAATGATGACCAAGGGGCCACGTTTGAAGGGGAGGAACTCGCTGTCGGTGACGAACTCGTCGATAAGTTGACGACCTCGGAAGCGTTCCAATTCGTCGAAGTGTCGAAAGCAGAAGCGGACGCCGGGTTACAAGATCACGCCTTTTACATGGCAATCGAAATCCCGGATGACTTTTCAGAGAAAGCGACGAGCGCGCTGTCCGCTGACCCTGAGCAATTGGAACTTCGATACATCGCGAACGAGTCGTATAACTTCCTCGCCGCTCAAATCGGAGGTTCGGCGATGGAACAAGTGAAAGGCGAACTGTCGACTGAAGTGACGAAACAGTATGTCAACGCCATGCGGGACGGATTGAAAACCGTCGCTGACGGATTAGATGAAGCCGCAACCGGTGCGACGGAGCTTGCTGACGGATCAACGACCGCTAAAGAAGGGGCCGTTAAGCTAGCGGACGGCTCGCGACTGCTAGCTTCAAAACAGCAGGAACTAGCGGACGGCGCAGCCAAGCTCGATGACGGACTCGGTGCGCTTGAGTCTGGGACGGCTGATCTCGTCGACGGGAGCCAGCGTATCCAAACTGGGAGTTCCACGCTGTCAGACGGTGTCCATCGTGTCGACGCCGGGGCCGCCGTGCTAAAAGACGGTACGACTCAGCTCGTCGACGGAACGAGCGCGTTCTCTTCGAAGTTAGGCGAGTTGCATAGCGGGACGCAACAGCTTGACGCTGGAATTCATGAACTCGCAGCCGGACTCGAGGACGCACAGGCCGGAAGCGGCCAACTCGTCAACGGCTCGAGCACACTCGCAGAAGCGCTTAGTGCGGCTAGTGCCGGAAACGAAGCACTTGTAGCGGGAACGGTAGGTGTCACCGCTGGCATTGACCAAATGAAAACGGAGTTGTTAGGCCAGCAAGAGCAACTGATCGCCAAGTTGTCTGCGCTCGCCGAATCAGGCACGCCCGCAACGCCAGACATGTTGCAAGCAATCGTCGCTGAGTTGTCTACAGGTATGCAGGCAACGGAAGCAGGTTTCGCATCGCTTTCAGAGGGCGCGTCTCGTGTCACGGAAGGCCAAACGGCACTCGGAGACGGGTTGGGACAAGCAGAAGCCGGTGCCACTGAGCTCGCAGCCGGATTGGTTGCGTTGAATGACGGACAGACTCAGCTCGTCAACGGGGCCGCGGCGCTGAGCAAGGGGTCAAGCCAAATCGAGCAAGGTGCTAAAACCGCGATGGATCGTTCGGGTGAACTTGCATCGGCAAGCGTTCAATTGAACGAAGGGGTGGCGACGCTTCATGACGGGACGACGGAACTGGCGTCGGGGAGTGATCAATTGGCTGACGCCACGCTCGCCTTGTCTGAAGGAAGTACGAAACTCGCCAACGGGGTCAAAACGGCGGGTCAAGGAACGGGTACCCTCGCTGAAGGGGCATCGCGTCTGGCTGAAGGGGGCCAAACACTCGGTTCTGGAAGTTCGGACCTGGCGGAAGGTCTGACTGAACTAGAGTCCGGGAACGGAAAACTTCGTGACGCCTTACTCTCGGGTGCGGAAGCGGCTGACGTCGACATTAGCGATGAGAACGTTGAAATGATGGCGGGACCGATTCAAATCGTGAACGACTCGATTCATCACGTACCGAACTACGGGACAGGATTTGCACCATACTTCATGTCGCTCGGTCTCTTCGTCGGGGCACTCTTGTTGTCAATCGTCTATCCGCTCTATGATCCGGCTGGCAAACCGAAGCGGAGTTTATCTTGGTTGTTATCGAAATCGGGCGTATTAATCGTCATCGGTTTCGTTCAGGCGCTCGTCTTAAACGTGGCGATGATGGCGTTGCTCGGACTCGAGGTCGAGTCACCGCTTCGCTTCTTCGGTTTCAGCTGGCTCGTCAGTATTACGTTCTTATTGATTGTTCAGTTGCTCGTCACGACGCTCGGGAACCCGGGACGGTTCGTTGCCATCGTCTTATTGATTCTTCAATTGACGACGTCGGCCGGGACGTTCCCGCTTGAATTGATTCCACGTGCCTTGCAGCCGTTCAACGCGTTACTTCCAATGACGTATACGGTGGCCGGCTATAAAGAGATTTTGTCGGCGGACGGGCTCAGTTATTTACAAGGGGCGATTCTATACTTGGCGCTCGTGTCGGTCGGTTGCTTCTTCTTGCTCTGGGGATATTTCCGCATCGCTTGGAAGAAAAAATATCGACCGGCTCCGTCGGAAGCGTGATGCACAATCAACCGAAAATCGTGTATAGTGTATGAAATGGCACTATACACGTTTTTTTGTGAAAAAAGTTTTAAAAAAGAATTGACACGGACGTGGCTACTGGTTATTATAGAAAATGTGCTTAGGACACAACACAATAACATGGCGGTGTAGCTCAGCTGGCTAGAGCGTACGGTTCATACCCGTGAGGTCGTGGGTTCGACTCCCTCCGCCGCTACCATTTTATTTAGGCCCGTTGGTCAAGCGGTTAAGACACCGCCCTTTCACGGCGGTAACACGGGTTCGAATCCCGTACGGGTCACTTACCTAAGCGAAAAGAAGCCATCTCAACTTGAGATGGCTTCTTTTGTTATATCAAGGAGGAGCGACGATGACGAAAGTGCTGGTGGCCGTATCGGGTGGGATGGATTCGATCGTCTTGTTAGACCGCGTCGTGAGAAGCGGTGCTGACGTCGGGGTCGCCCACGTCCATCATGGACTTAGGCCTGAGTCCGATGAAGAGTTTGAGTTCGTGAGACAGTTGGCGAAAGCGTACGGTGTGCCGTTTCACGGGAAGCGTCTTGCGTTTCCGGACGGGGGATCGCAAGCCGTCTATCGGACGGCGCGGTATGCATTTTTTGAAACGGTCATGCGTGAAGACGGGTATACCGAACTGATGACGGCTCATCACGGCGATGACGAGCTCGAAACGGTACTCATCCAGCTTCATCGAAACGTCGTCGAAGTGACGGGGATCCCGGAACGTCGTCCGTTCGCCGGAGGGACAATCGTTCGTCCGTTGCTGACGGAAACAAAACGACAGCTCTTGGCGTACGCGTTAGCGAACGGACTCGTCTGGCGAGAAGACGCGACGAATGAGCAGGCGAATTATTTGCGCAACAAGATCAGACACCACATCGTCCCGCAGCTCCTCGATGTTTGGCCGAACGTGGTTCAAGACGTCGGTAACGCGGCCCGTCGGCAGCGTGAGCTCTGGCATAAGCGCTACGACGACGTCGGGAAGTGGATGGTGCGCCACGTCCGTTATAATATGAAAACGTTTCATGTGAAACTTGAAGACGTGGCCGGTTTGAACGAACCCGAACGATACGTACTCGGCCGACTCTTATCGGCTAGATATGGTGTCGAGATGGGCGAAGCCATCCGTCGTCTCCTCGGTAGTCCAAAAGGAACAGGACGATACGACCTTGAAGGCGGCGCGCGCCTGCAAAAGTATGATGGGGTGATCAGCCTCGTCCCCCATACCGATCTAGTGCTGACTGAAGCACCGGGTGACCGAGTGATCTCGAGCCTCCCGGTCCAGACGTCTTTTGGCGACCGCGAGCTCTCACTTGAAGTCATCACAGGCAAGGACGGGATCCCCCTCGAGGCGCTCACATTCCCGTTGACCGTCCGCTCCGTCCGGCCAGGGGATGTGATGAAACTCTCGATCGGGACGAAAAAAGTCGCCCGAATCTTGGTCGATGCGAAAATCCGGCGTGAAAATCGTCCGTTTGTCCCCTTAGTAGTTGACGCGACAGGGAGGATTGTCGCTATAGTAGGAGTAAGAGTTTCGGATTTTCCGGATAAGTCAGATGCGATTTGCCCACGATTAATGGTAAAATGATGATTGTGTCGGATTAGAAAGAGGAGGATTTCAAGATGTCATTAATGAACGATATGGAAAAGGTGCTTATTTCAAGTGAAGAGATTCAAGTAAAGGTGAAAGAACTCGCGACAACGCTCAGCGAAGAATATAAAGAAGAGTTTCCACTTCTCGTTTGCGTATTGAAAGGCGCGATGCCGTTCATGTCAGACCTTGTCAAAGAAATGGACATCCATTTAGAGATGGACTTCATGGACGTATCGACGTATCACGGTGGAACGTCATCGACAGGTGAAGTGAAAATCGAGAAAGATTTAAACACGTCTGTAGAAGGACGAGACATCTTGATTGTAGAAGATATCATTGATAGCGGGCTCACGCTCGGCTATCTCGTCGATCTCCTCAAATATCGGAAAGCCAAGTCGGTGAAGATCGTTACGTTGCTCGATAAACCGACGGGTCGCAAGAACGGTCTATCGGCAGACTATAGCGGTTTCGTGATTCCGCACGAGTTTGTCGTCGGCTACGGTCTCGATTACGAAGAGAAATATCGTAACCTTCCTTACGTCGGTGTGCTCAAGCCGAGTGTTTACGGGGGCTAACGTTTTTCTTTTGAAAATGTGACGTGTTAAGATAAAAGAAATATCCCAAAGTATACACATATACTGAATGGGCGAGAACATCGTTTCTCGGAATAGGAGGCAGAGAATGAATCGTGCAGTGAAAAACACCTTAGTGTTCGGTGTGATTTTCCTGGCCTTGATCTTGTTCCTTCAATATTTACAGAACCCGAGTAGCCAGAGCGAAACGCTCTCTTATTCGAAGTTCTTGGAATATGTGGAAGATGATCGGATCGAAACGGCAACCGTACAGGAAATCCCGGGAGCCATCTCAATTACAGGTGACCTTACAGGAGACGAAGACCAGCGTTACGAAACGAATATCCCGGCTAACGAGGCCGAATACGCCGAAGTGCTCTCGCAACTTCGTGCGAATACCGACATTCAAATCGAAGAGTCAGAGTCGAGTGGTAGCTGGTTTAGCATCGTATTCGCGATCTTACCGTTTATCATCATCTTCATCTTGTTCTTCTTCTTGCTCAACCAAGCCCAAGGCGGCGGTGGCGGCGGTCGTGTGATGAACTTCGGGAAATCGAAGGCGAAACTCTACGACCAAGAAAAACGTCGTGTAACGTTTGATGACGTTGCCGGGGCGGATGAGGAGAAACAAGAACTCATCGAAGTCGTCGAATTCTTGAAAGACCCTCGCAAGTTCTCGAGACTTGGAGCGCGCATTCCGAAAGGCGTCTTGCTCGTCGGTCCTCCGGGAACAGGTAAGACGTTACTCGCTCGTGCAGCTGCGGGAGAAGCCGGTGTACCGTTCTTCTCGATCTCAGGTTCTGACTTCGTCGAAATGTTCGTCGGTGTCGGGGCGTCGCGTGTCCGCGACTTGTTCGAGAACGCGAAAAAGAACGCACCGTGTATCATCTTCATCGATGAGATCGATGCGGTCGGACGCCAGCGTGGTGCCGGTCTTGGTGGCGGCCACGACGAGCGTGAGCAAACGCTCAACCAACTTCTCGTCGAGATGGATGGATTTAGTGACAACGAAGGAATCATCATGATTGCCGCGACGAACCGTCCGGACATTCTTGACCCGGCCCTTCTTCGTCCAGGTCGATTCGACCGTCAAATCACGGTTGACCGCCCGGATGTTAAAGGCCGTGAAGCAGTACTCAAAGTTCACGCCCGTAACAAACCGCTCGATTCGACAGTTGACTTGAAGTCGATCGCTCAGCGGACGCCTGGATTCTCAGGTGCTGACCTTGAAAACTTGTTGAACGAAGCAGCGCTCGTCGCAGCCCGGTCTGACCGTTCAGCGGTCTCGGTCGTGGATGTCGAGGAAGCGATTGACCGTGTCATCGCTGGTCCTTCTAAGAAGAGCCGCGTCATCTCGGAGAAAGAACGCCAAATCGTCGCCTATCATGAGGCGGGTCACACGATTATCGGGATTGAACTCGAGAACGCAGACGAAGTGCACAAAGTGACAATCGTTCCACGTGGAAACGCTGGCGGATACGTCGTCATGCTTCCGAAAGAAGATCGTTACTTCATGACGAAACCTGAACTCGAAGATAAAATCGTTGGTCTCCTCGGGGGCCGCGTGGCGGAAGACGTCATCTTCGGTGAAGTATCGACAGGAGCAAGCAATGACTTCCAACGCGCGACTGGTATCGCTCGGAAGATGGTCATGGATTACGGGATGAGCGACAAGCTCGGACCGCTCCAACTTGGATCGAACCATGGAGGACAAGTCTTCTTAGGTCGCGATTTCCAAACGGAACAAAACTACTCGGATGCGATTGCACAAGATATCGACCTCGAGATCCGGGACATCATCAACCGTTGTTACGCGAAAGCGAAACAGATTTTGACGGACCGTAAAGACGATCTCGAGCTCGTCGCGAAGACGTTGCTCGAAGTCGAGACGCTCGATTCGAAACAGATTCGTCACTTGATCAAGACGCGCGAATATCTTCCGCACGAACCAGAAGAGCCGTCTGAACCATCGAAAGATGATGCAAGCGATGAGGCGAAGAAAGATGAGGCGGCCGTCAAGCACGGACAAGTCATCGATCAGCCTGGAGTCGTTCAAGAAGCGAAGCCGGACGTTGTCCCTGAAGGCGATAAGCCGGAAGCGACACCGACGGAACGCCCGAACAACGAATCACGGTAAGTGTAAGAGACGAATGCCCTAAATAAGGCATTCGTCTTTTTTCGTGTTATAATTCGAGCGAACTGTAATTGACAACAAAGTGAGGAACCATATCATGATTTTAGTGATCGATGTTGGGAATACAAATATTGTCCTCGGGATGTACGATGGTGAGACGCTCGTCCATCATTGGCGCATCTCGACGGACCGCACGAAAACGACCGATGAGTACGGTATGCTCGTCAAGTCGCTGTTTGACCACTCGAACGTCTCGTTTGACCAAATCGACGGCGTCATTTTGTCTTCGGTTGTTCCACCAGTCATCTTCCCGCTCGAACAGATGTCACAGCGCTACTTCAACGTCCGGCCGATCGTCGTCGGTCCTGGCGTGAAAACAGGTCTCGACATCCACGTCGACAATCCGCGTGAAGTCGGGGCGGACCGCATCGTCAACGCGGTCGCAGGTATTGCCAAGTACGACGGTCCATTGATCATTGTCGACTTCGGTACGGCGACGACGTATTGCTACATCGATGACAAACGCCGTTATCACGGCGGGATCATCTCCCCGGGGATTATGATCTCGGTCGAGGCGCTCTATCAACGGGCCGCGAAATTACCGCGCATCGAGCTCGCGACCCCGCCGACCGTCGTCGGGAAAAATACGATCCAAGCGATGCAATCGGGCACGTATTACGGGTATGTCGCCCAAGTCGACGGTATCGTCAGTCGCGTCAAGCGTGAAGTCGGGGAAGCGACCGTCATCGCGACAGGTGGGCTGGCCCGTTTGATCAGTGAACATGCCGAAACGATTGACGTCGTCGACTCGTTCTTGACGCTCGATGGACTTCGTCTCATCTATGAGCGCAACCAGAAATAAACTTTAAAGGAGTTACTCAATATGATTCAACCAGAACAACAAGCGTTACTTGACCAAATGAAAGACGACTATCTCGTCCGTGCCCTCGGGTTCGGTGGAGAAGTCCGGGCGTTCGCCGTACGGACGACGAAAACGATTTTCGAAACGCAACTTCGCCATCAGACGACACCGGTCGCCTCAGCCGCGCTCGGTCGGACGATGACGATCGGGACGATGATCGGTTCAATGCAAAAAGGAGCCGCGCGCGTCACCCTTAAAGTCGAAGGCGATGGACCAATCGGGAAAATCATCGTCGATGCGGACACGGCAGGAGACGTTCGCGGATACGTGTCACACCCGCGTGTCGAGGGCGGAACATTCGTCAACGACCACGGATTGACGAAGTTGAAAGTTGGCGAAGTCGTCGGCCGCGGCACGGTCTCGGTCATCAAAGACCTCGGGCTAAAAGACTTCGTTGGCGGTTCGTCCGAAATTCAAACAGGTGAGATCAGTGAAGACTTCACGTACTACTTCGCGACGTCGGAACAAGTGCCTTCAGTCGTCGGAGCAGGCGTGCTCGTGCTTCCGGAAGATGAATCGATTTTAGCTGCCGGCGGGATTATCGTCCAGTTGATGCCGGACGCTTCAGAGCAAACGATTCAAGCGTTAGAAAACGCATTGAAGACGTTCCCGCCAGTGTCGGTCCTCATCGGAGAAGAGAAGACGCCGGAAGAGATGCTGCATATGCTCCTCGGAGATAGCTTAGAAGTACTCGACCACCAAGCGATACAGTTTAACTGTACGTGCAGCCGCGATCGGATGGAAAGTGCGATCATCGGGCTCGGTACCGAAGAGATCCGTCAAATGATCGAAGAAGATGGCGGCGCGGAAGCGGTTTGTCACTTCTGCGGTGAAAAATATCACTTCTCGGCTGAACAGCTCGAAGTGATGAAACAGCTAGCACGCTGAGGCTGTCGTTCCAAATTGCATATTTTCAATCCGATAGGGTATTATTACAATATCGGAATAGTCGGAATTATGAAGGAGGAAATGAAATGCGTATCGTAGATTCAGTGACAGACTTAATTGGCAAGACTCCAATCGTGAAGTTAAACGGGCTGACTGGCCCGGATGACGCGACGGTTTACATGAAGTTGGAATATATGAACCCTGGTTCGAGTGTAAAAGACCGGATCGCCTTAGCGATGATCGAGGCCGCTGAGGAAGAAGGCGTCTTAAAGCCGGGTGACACAATCATCGAGCCGACGAGTGGGAACACGGGCATCGGACTCGCGATGGTCAGTTCTGCTAAAGGCTATAAGGCAATTCTCGTCATGCCGGAAACGATGAGTATGGAACGACGCAATCTGCTTCGCGGATATGGTGCCGAGCTGATTTTGACGCCTGGTCCTGAGGGGATGGGCGGAGCGATCCGTCGGGCGACAGAAGAAGCTGAGAAAAACGGCTACTTCCTCCCGCAACAATTCAATAATGCGGCCAACCCGAACGTCCATGAAATGACGACCGGCCCTGAGATCGTTGATGCGTTCGACGCGTCAGGTCTTCAAGTCGATGCTTTTATCGCTGGTGTCGGTACAGGCGGAACGATCACAGGAGCGGGTAAAGTATTGAAAGCCCACTATCCAGACGTGCAAATTTTAGCGGTCGAACCAGTCGACTCTCCAGTCTTATCTGGAGGGAAGCCAGGACCTCATAAAATTCAAGGCATCGGGGCCGGCTTTATCCCGTCGATTTTAGACACTGAGATTTACGAAGGTGTCCTTCAAATCACGACAGAGCAGGCGTTCGAGTACGCGCGTCTCGCGGCTCGGACGAACGGTGTGCTCGGTGGCATCTCGTCAGGTGCAGCCATCGCGGCCGCGGTCGATACGGCGAAGCGCCTTGGAAAAGGCAAAAACGTGCTCGCGATCATCCCGTCAAACGGAGAACGCTACCTTAGCACGCCGCTCTATCAGTTCGACGAAGAATCAGATAGCGTTCGCGCATAAACAAACGGCAGTTACCAGAAGACATCTTCTTTCGGTAACTGCCTTTTCTTGTGTACAATTAGAGGCATGAATGAGTGGAACGGGGGGATTTGGCGTGAAAACGACAGCGTTCAAAACGATGCGAACGACAAAAGAGAGAATGTATGAGACGTATATGACGTTGACGGAAGCGGGCGAGCGCTATGCGTGGCTCGAGAGCGGGAGGGCTGGACGTTACACGATGGCCGGGATCGAGCCGTTCGGTGCGCTTCACGTGAAAGATGGGACTGGAACGCTCGTCATTTCAGATAAGACCGAGACGTTTTATGGCCAACCGCTCGACATCGTCGAGCAAGTGCGGGCCCGTTACGTTGCCGCAAGACCAGAAGGAGCACCGCCATTCTTCGGCGGGATGATCGGTTATGTCAGTTACGATGTCGCCCGGACACTCGAACGCTTGCCGCGTCAAGCGGAAGATGATTTAGGGACGCCCGACGTCTCGTTCTTGTTGTTTGACGAAGTGGCGGTATTCGACGAAGCGACGTCGCTCCTCTATTTGCTAGTCACCGCCGATGAAGAAGTAGAAGCGAAGCTCGAGCGCTGGGCTGCCTTATGGCAGACAGAGACGCATTACGCGTTCAGACCGGTCGCGCAAGCACCGCTCGAGCGAGCGCGTTCTCTATCGCAAGGTGAATTCGTCGAAGCTGTGCAGAAAATTCAAGACTACATCGTCGAAGGCGACGTGTTCCAAGTGAACCTGAGCGTCCGCCAATCGGAAGCGCTGCTCGCGGACCCGCGCCACGTCTATGACACGTTGCGCCAAATGAATCCTTCACCGTACATGGGGTACTTCGTCGACGATTTTTTGACGATGGTGTCGGCTTCTCCAGAACTGTTGATTGAGAAACACGGGACGTCGATCTCGACACGCCCGATCGCCGGGACACGGCCGCGCGGACGGGACGAGGCAGAAGATATGGAACTAGCGCGGACGTTGCTCGATAACGAGAAAGAGCGGGCCGAGCACGTCATGCTCGTTGATTTGGAGCGGAACGACCTCGGGAAAGTGGCCGCTTATGGGACGGTGCACGTCGACGAATTGATGGTCATCGAGAAGTACTCACACGTCCAGCACATCGTTTCGAACGTGCGCGGCACGATGCGAGACGGTGTGTCCGGGTCAGAGGCGCTCGGGGCGATGTTCCCGGGCGGAACGATTACCGGTGCCCCGAAAATTCGGACGATGGAAATCATCGAGGAACTTGAACCGGTTCGACGTGGGATTTACACGGGTTCGTTCGGCTGGATCAGTTGGGACGACGACCTCGTCTTTAACATCACGATCCGGACGATGGTCGTCAAAGACGGCATGGCCCATGTCCAGGCCGGGGCAGGGATTGTCATCGACTCCGACCCGGTCGCTGAATATGAAGAATCGTTGTCGAAAGCGAAGGCGCTATGGGCCGCGAAAGAAATGACGGAGGCGACGGTATGATTTTACTCATCGATAACTACGACTCATTCACATACAACTTGGTTCAATACTTTGGTGAGCTCGGAGAGGACTTGATCGTGCGTCGTAATGACGACGTTACGATCGAAGAGATTAAACAGATGGGTCCGAGTTATCTCGTCATCTCGCCAGGTCCGCGGACGCCGAACGAAGCGGGAATCAGCGTCGACGCGATTCGGACGTTTGCTGGGAAGATCCCGATTTTCGGGGTGTGTCTCGGTCACCAAGCGATCGGTCAGGCGTTCGGCGGGAAAGTCGTCCATGCGGACCGCCTCATGCACGGGAAGACGTCACCGATCGAACATGACGGCAAGACGTTATTTAAAGACATCCCACAGCAGACGATCGTGACGCGGTATCATTCGCTCGCCGTCGAGCGCGCTTCATTGCCGTCCTGTTTAGAAGTGACGGCTGAGACGAGCACGGGAGAGATCATGGCGCTACGCCATAAAGAATTGCCGATCGAGGGCGTCCAATTTCATCCTGAAGCCATCTTGACGGAACATGGGAAAGACATGATTAAAAATTTTATCGAGGCGTATCGTCATGTGGCTTTGGCATAACGGCGAACTGCGCGGCAGTTCAGAAGTGACGGTGCCGGTTCAGGACCACGGTTTTTTGTACGGGATGGGATTGTTCGAGACGTTCCGGACGTTTGACGGGGTCCCGTTCTTGTTCGACCTCCATTGGTGCAGGCTTGAGAAAAGCATGGACGCTCTTTGGATCGATCTACCTTATACGAAGCAGGAAATCAGACAGGCGATTCAAGACGTCGTGCGTCAAAACGAGGCGCCGAACGTATATATCCGACTGAACGTCTCCGCCGGTGTCGCTCCGCTCGGTCTGCACGACGGGCGTTACTCACGGCCGAACGTGACGCTGCTCGTCAAACCGTTATCGGACACGTTCGAACCGACCGAGAAACGGCTTGAGGCAATCCCGTTTCCGAGAAGTCGACCGGAAGCGGCGTTTCGTTTGAAGTCGCATCACTATATGAACAACATCCTTGGAAAACGGGCCTTGGTCGACCGGGAAGCGGAAGGTTTGTTCGCGGACGAGGCGGGACGTGTCGTCGAGGGACTCGTCTCAAACATCTTTTGGGTGGAACAGGATGGGCGGCTATGGACGACGCCGCTTGAGACCGGGGCGCTTGCCGGCGTGACCCGGCACTGGCTGATGGAGACGTTTGACGTGCTCGAGCGTGATGTGACGTTTAAAGAACTCGAGCAAGCGTCCGAAATTTGGCTCACGAACTCGGTGCAACAAATCGCACCGGTCACCGCTTATGCCGGCCGGACGTATCCAGGCAAGCAGGGGGCTCGATTTACAGCGTGTTGGTCCGAGTTACGACGAGCAATTGAAAGTGAGGGAACAGCATGACAAAAATTATGGGCATTTTAAACGTGACGCCAGATTCGTTTTCAGACGGTGGGCGTTATAACGCAGTCGAGCAAGCGCTCGAACACGCTAAACGGCTCGTTCAGGACGGGGCCGATGCGATCGACGTCGGAGGCGAGTCGACAAGGCCTGGCGCACAGTTCGTCACGGCGGATCAAGAGATCGCCCGCGTCGTCCCGGTCATTCGCCGCCTGAAAGAGGAGCTTGACGTCCTGATCTCGATCGATACGTACAAACCTATCGTTGCGCGAGCGGCACTTGAAGCAGGCGCTGACATCATCAATGACGTGTGGGGGTCGAAGTGGGACGATCAATCGATGGCGGAAGTGGCCAAAGAGTTTAACGTCCCGATCATTTTGATGCATAATCGAGACAACCGAAACTATGGACACTTCATCGAAGAAGTCGTTGGCGACATACAAGAATCAATCGCGATCGCCCGTGCCGCCGGTGTTCGTGATGACCAGATTTGGTTAGACCCCGGCATCGGCTTTGCCAAGGACTACAACCAAAACTTAGAACTCATGAATCGGCTCGACGTCATCACGAATCTCGGATTCCCGGTTCTGCTCGGGACGTCACGTAAGTCGTTCATCGGCCAGACACTCGATTTACCGACCGAGGAGCGGGTCGAAGGGACGGTCGCGACGACATGTCTCGGAATCGCGAAAGGATGCGCGTGGGTAAGGGTGCATGATGTGTTAGAGAACAAACGGGCGTCACGGATGATGGATGCGATGTTAGGAGGCGGACAAGTTGGATAAAATGTTTGTGAACGGGATGCGTTTTTACGGTTACCACGGTGTCTTTGAAGAAGAGAACCGGCTCGGTCAGCGATTTAATATTGATTTGATGTGTGAGTTAGACCTGGCCCCTGCCGGCCAGTCCGATAATTTGGAGGACGGCGTCAGCTATGCCGGACTCTATCAACTGACAGAAGACATCGTCACAGGCGAAGCGGTCAACTTACTCGAAGCACTCGGTGAACGGATCACGACGGCCGTGCTCGCCCACAGTGACAAGATTCAAAGTGTGACGGTCAAGGTCATCAAACCGGACCCGCCGATTCCGGGTCATTATGATTCAGTCGCGATTGAGATGACGCGGAGGCGTAACGGATGATGTATGTGGCGCTTGGTTCGAATATCGGTGAACGGGAGCGTTATTTGTTCGGTGCCCTTCAAGAGATGGAGGCGGCCGGTCTTCATGTGACGAAGCAATCGAATGTATACGAGACGGCACCGGTCGGCTATACAGATCAACCATCGTTTTATAACATGGTCGTCGAAGTCGAGACATCGCTAGGGGCGGACGATGCGCTCGTTCGTCTCCAACAGGTTGAGCGCGGTCTTGGGAGAGAGCGTCTGTTTAAGAACGGGCCGCGTACGATCGACCTTGACATCTTGCTCTATAACGGCGAATATATACAATCGAAGCACTTAACTGTTCCGCATCCGCGAATGCATGAACGTGCTTTTGTCCTTGCCCCGCTCGCGGAGATTGCTCCGACGCTCGAGGTGAATGGGAAGACGGTACGACAATTATGCGATGCCTTGCCGGAATCGGAGCGGCGCGACGTCGTACGTCTACAGTCGTTAACGTCATTAGTCGGTTCTGTTTAACGCTATTGAAGGAAGTGAAGCAATGTCAGGGTTCAAAATTGGTAACGTTGATATAAAAAATCGGGCGGTCCTCGCCCCGATGGCCGGAGTGACGAACCCGGCATTTCGTTTGATTGCGAAGGAATTCGGTGCCGGACTCGTTTGTGCGGAGATGGTCAGCGACAAAGGGATTTTATTTGAAAACGCGAGAACGCTGCGCATGTTATACGTCGATGAGCGCGAAAAGCCGCTCAGCCTGCAAATTTTTGGCGGTTCGAAAGACACGCTCGTGAAAGCGGCGCAATACGTGGATCAAAACACGAACGCCGATATCATCGACATCAACATGGGGTGTCCGGTCCCGAAAGTCACGAAATGTGAAGCGGGTGCCAAGTGGCTCCTCGATCCGGATAAGGTTTATGAGATGGTGAACGCTGTATCGAAGGCGGTGGACAAACCTGTGACCGTCAAGATGCGCACCGGCTGGGACAGTCAGCACATCTACCTTCTAGATAACGTCAGAGCGGCCGAATCCGGTGGCGCGGCGGCGATCGCGATTCACGGACGGACGCGGTCCCAATTGTATGAAGGAACAGCCAACTGGGAGCTTATTGGTGAGGCGAAGAAAATTGCGGGCATCCCGATTATCGGGAACGGTGATATTACGACGCCGCAACAAGCGAAGCATGCCCTCGACCATTACGGTGTCGATGCGGTCATGATCGGGCGGGCTGCCCTCGGAAATCCATGGATGCTCTATCAGACGGTGCAGTACCTCGAGACGGGTGAACTTCCGGCCGAGCCGGAGGCACGCGAGAAAATTGACATTTGCATGCTGCATCTCGATCGTTTGATCGACTTGAAAGGCGAGGTGGCGGCGGTTCGTGAAATGCGTCAACACGTGGCCTGGTACTTGAAAGGTCTCAAAGGGAACGGGCCGGTCCGTAAGCAAGTCTTCGAGTTGGAATCACGGGATGCCGTCGGGAGTGTGCTCTACGATTTCGTCGGACAGATCGAGAACGCGCCACAAGAAGTGTGAACTAGTGTAAAAAAGTGATTTATGGTAAGCTTGTTTGGCGAAAAAGTGATACGCAAAGAGCGAACAGCTTAGGCTGTGCTGTTGGCCGTGAGGTCGACAGCTTTTTGTTAGGACCAAACCCAATATGTATAGAGGAGTGAATGGAGTAGTGAGTCACGAGTTGGAAATGAACGACCAAATGCAGGTTCGATTTGAAAAGATGACTGAGATGCGCGCGCAAGGGCTCGACCCGTTCGGACATCGGTTCGAACGCTCAGCCCATGCCGGTGAATTACATGAGCAATATGAAGCGATTGAGAAAGAGGCGCTCGCTGAGCAAGACGTAGAAGTCACGCTCGCGGGACGGATTATGACGAAACGTGGAAAAGGGAAGGTCTTCTTCGCCCACATCCAAGACGTCACGGGACAGGTTCAAATTTACGTCCGTAAAAATGACGTAGGGGATGAGGCGTTTGATTTGTTCAAATCGTCTGACCTCGGTGATATTGTCGGCGTGAAAGGTAAGCTGTTCAAAACGAATGTTGGCGAGTTATCGATTCACGTCGAGACGTTTGAACTTTTGACGAAAGCGCTCCGTCCGCTTCCAGACAAATATCATGGCTTAAAAGATGTCGAACAACGTTATCGTCAACGTTATCTCGATTTGATCACGAACAATGATTCGCGCCAAACATTCATTTTGCGTAGCCGAATCATTTCAGAGATCCGTAACTTCTTGAACCATCGCGGTTACTTAGAAGTTGAGACACCGATGCTCCATACGATTGCAGGCGGAGCAGCTGCCCGTCCGTTCTTGACGCACCATAACGCCCTCGATATGGAACTTTATATGCGCATCGCGATCGAGCTTCACTTGAAGCGCCTCATCGTCGGTGGCCTTGAGCGTGTTTATGAGATTGGTCGTGTCTTCCGTAACGAAGGTATCTCGACACGACACAACCCAGAGTTCACAATGATCGAGCTCTATGAAGCGTACGCTGATTACAACGACATCATGGATTTGACAGAAGAACTCGTTGCGCACGTTGCTAAAGAAGTACTTGGTACGACAGACGTGAAGTATGGAGAAGATACGATCCATCTTGGTGTCGGTTGGAAGCGGGCCCATATGGTCGACTTGGTTAAAGAAGAGATGGGTGTCGACTTCTGGCAGCAGATGTCTGATGAACAGGCGCGTGAACTTGCGAAAGAGCACGGAGTAGAAGTCCAAGACCATATGACGTTCGGTCATATCGTCAACGAGTTCTTCGAACAAAAAATCGAAGAGACGTTGCTTCAACCTACGTTCGTCACGGGACATCCGGTCGAAGTGTCGCCGCTTGCGAAGAAGAACGATCAAGACCCGCGCTTCACAGATCGCTTCGAGCTGTTCATCGTTCGTCGTGAACACGCGAACGCGTTCACAGAGTTGAACGATCCAATCGATCAACGTGAGCGCTTCGAAGCCCAACTACTTGAAAAAGAAGCTGGGAACGATGAGGCCCATGAACTTGATAACGACTTCCTAGAAGCGCTCGAGTACGGGATGCCGCCAACAGGTGGTCTCGGAATCGGGATTGACCGTCTTGTCATGTTGCTCACAGACGCACCATCGATTCGCGACGTATTGCTCTTCCCGACAATGCGTCACCAACAGTAACAAGTTACGACCTCTCACCATTGCGGTGAGAGGTTTTTGGTTTCTACAGCCAAGCTATAACGTGGCAGAAAACTTTTTTAGAAAAACTTTTACCGAAACTATTGCATTCTATTTGAGGATGGGTTAAAGTAATAAACGTTGCCGCTGATGGCAGCGGAAAAGAATTAAAAAAGTGGTTGACAACTGTGTCGATGACTTGTAATATTGTAAGAGTCGTTAAGAGCGACAGACGAACTTTGAAAACTGAACGATGAGGCAAAAAAAGTTTTACAAGTTTTGATTGAAGCGCAAGCTTCGTCATTTTCAAGAGCTATATCAAATTCTTTGGAGAGTTTGATCCTGGCTCAGGACGAACGCTGGCGGCGTGCCTAATACATGCAAGTCG
>NZ_SJUT01000011.1:0-53643 GCF_004336795.1 Exiguobacterium sp. SH4S7 | reverse complement strand
ACAATCCCTTGTCTGGTGGCGATAGCGAAGCGGCCACACCCGTTCCCATGCCGAACACGGAAGTTAAGCGCTTCAGCGCCGAAAGTAGTTGGGGGTCTCCCCCTGTGAGGATAGGACGTTGCCAGGCCATATGAAGGACGACCAAGCACATGCTTGGTCGTCTTTTCTTTTTAGCGACGACGCATTTGCGTCGTCGCTTTTCGTTTGCCTTTTTTTAAATCAGTGATAGAATAAAAACAAAAGTCAAAGATGGTCAGAGGGTGGTGGAGATGAGAAACATATCTGATGTAATCGAACAGTATTTGAAGCAAGTGCTGAAGGAAAGTCAGGCAGAAGCGATTGAAATCAAACGACAAGATATCGCGAAACGTTTTGAATGTGTTCCGTCTCAAATCAACTATGTCATCAATACACGTTTTACGGTCGAAAAAGGCTACCTTGTAGAAAGTAAGCGAGGCGGGGGCGGTTATATTCGAATTCGTCGCGTCATTCTTCATGAGAAACAAGACTTGCTGACGAGTTTAATGGATATTTTACAAGACCATCCTCGCCTGACGGAACAACTTGTTGAAAACATTTTGATCCGTTTATTTGAAGAAGGTATGTTGAGCGAGCGGGATGTCCGTTTACTGTACCACTTGTTGTCCGACGAAACGCTCGGCTTGAACGCCGACGACCGCTATCTGATTCGAAGACAGCAGCTACTCGCCCTGATGAAGTTACTTAGTTATCACTGACGGAGGCTTAAGACATGTTATGCGAACGGTGTAAACGGCGTCCTGCCGTCAATGAAGTCGTTATGTTGGAAAACGGGGTCCCAGTCGAACGAAAACTATGTCGGAACTGTACAGTCGAAGTGATGGCTGGTTACGTTCCTGTCGTGAAGCGGTGTCCAACTTGCCAGATGACACAGAACGAGGTGACGCACCTAAGAAAAGCGGGCTGCGCCTCATGCTACACAGTTTTCCGTGAAGAGTTGATTAAAATGACACGTCAGTACCAGCAAGGGCATGACCATCATGTCGGTTCGGTACCTGACGCGTTACGCACACCGGATGAGCGAATCGGCGAACGTCTTGTAAAGTTAGCAGGGGAGTTAGAACGGGCCGTCGAACAAGAAGATTATGAACGAGCGGCACGAATCAAAAAAGAAATGACGCAACTGAAAGGGCAAGGTGAGGCGTGATGGAGACATTCCTCAAACATCCACTCGGTCCAAAAATGAAAGAACGGGCCAAGCTTGATGATCTTGTCATCTCGACACGAATTCGTTTGGCACGCAATTTAAAAGACACCGTCTTTTCTCCTACATTGTCTCAAGAAGGACAGCGACAGCTATGCGAACGCATCGAGACGGCCTTGGGCGGCTTACAAGGCTTTGAATATCTGCATATGCGCGCCTATGATCAAGTGACGCGGCAAGCTCTCGTCGAAAAGCATTTGATCAGCCCGACGATTGCGGAAAAAGATGAGAGTGCTGTTTTCCTGAGTGAAGACGAGACGATTAGCGTGTTGATTAACGAAGAAGATCATTTGCGCATCCAAACGTTGCTTCCCGGCTATCAAGTCCAAGAAGCGTTCGAACTTGCGAAACGAGTCGACGCGCTCTGTGGTGAGTCGCTCCCATACGCTTTCGATGAAGAGCTTGGTTATTTGACGACGTGTCCGAGCAATATCGGTACCGGACTTCGCGCATCGGTCATGCTTCACCTGCCGGGTCTGACGTTAACGGGACGAATAACTCCTATATTAGTAGAACTTCGCAAACTCGGATACACGATTCGAGGACGTTACGGAGAAGGCAGTGACGCAGCCGGGCGTTTGTTCCAGTTATCGAATCAACGGACGCTTGGCAGCGATGAATCGCAGCTGTTATCTGATTTTATGGAAATTACAGAACAAATCGTCCACGCAGAACGTCAAGCCCGAGAACAGCTCCTAGCCAGTAACCAAGATGAATTGGAAGATCAGTTTTATCGTTCTTACGGGATTTTACGGTATTCCAAATTATTGTCGTCGACAGAGGCGATTGAACGGTTATCCGATTTACATTTAGCGAGTGACCTCGGTATTTTGTCCGACTGGAGTCCACCGCAGTTTCATGATTTGATCGTCCGCCTACAATCAGGTTTCCTACAAAAACATTTCGGGAAAACATTATCTACGAAAGAACGAGATCGCGAACGAGCGACTCTCGTACGTCGAACGTTAGATCATGGTTTAGTTTGATCCAACTTTAAGGAGGTTTTGTCAATGATGTTTGGTCGATTTACAGAACGAGCTCAGCGCGTATTAGCTTTAGCACAAGAGGAAGCGGTACGACTTGGCCATCATAATATTGGTACGGAACATATCTTGCTCGGACTTGTCCGTGAAGGTGAAGGGATTGCTGCCAAAGCGTTGTTCGCCCTCGGTCTAACTTCTGAGAAAATTCAACAAGAAGTCGAGGCGCTGATTGGCCGTGGTTCTGAGAACGGTTCGACAATCCACTACACGCCGCGTGCGAAAAAAGTAATCGAGCTCTCGATGGATGAAGCCCGTAAACTCGGTCATTCTTACGTCGGGACAGAGCATATTTTACTCGGATTGATTCGTGAAGGCGAAGGCGTCGCTGCCCGCGTCTTGAACAACCTCGGTATCAGCTTGACGAAAGCACGGCAACAAGTGCTTCAACTTCTCGGGAACACGGAATCGTCGTCAAACGCATCACAACCAGGCACGAGCGCAGCGACACCGACACTTGATGGCTTGGCCCGTGACTTGACGCAACAAGCGCGTGAGTCACGTCTCGACCCTGTTATCGGCCGTGCCGGTGAAATCCAACGGGTCATCGAAGTGTTGTCTCGCCGGACGAAGAACAACCCGGTATTGATTGGAGAGCCAGGTGTCGGTAAGACGGCAGTTGTCGAAGGACTCGCGCAACAGATCATCAACAATGAAGTGCCGGAGACGCTTCGCAACAAACGCGTCATGGTGCTTGACATGGGTACGCTCGTCGCGGGAACGAAATACCGCGGTGAGTTTGAAGACCGATTGAAAAAAGTCATGGACGAGATTCGCCAGGCCGGCAACGTCATTCTCTTCATCGACGAGTTACACACGTTGATTGGGGCGGGTGGAGCCGAAGGAGCGATCGATGCCTCGAACATCTTGAAACCGTCGCTCGCGCGAGGAGAGCTCCAGTGTATCGGTGCAACAACGCTTGACGAGTACCGGAAATACATTGAGAAGGATGCCGCACTCGAACGCCGCTTCCAACCGATTCAAGTGAATGAGCCGACGACGGACCAGGCTGAACAGATCTTGTTCGGTTTGCGTGACCGCTATGAGGCTCACCACCGTGTCACAATTACGGATGAGGCGATTCATGAAGCGGTTGTCTTATCTGACCGCTATATTTCGGACCGGTTCCTTCCAGATAAAGCGATCGACCTCGTCGACGAAGCGGCTTCGAAAGTTCGCCTCCGTTCATTCACGGCGCCGCCGAACTTAAAAGAGCTTGAAGCACGTCTCGAATCGATCCGTAAAGAAAAAGATGCGGCCGTCCAGAGCCAAGAGTTTGAAAAAGCGGCTTCGCTTCGTGATACAGAACAGAAGCTTCGCGATGAACTCGAGCATCTCAAATCAGAATGGCAGAACAAGCAAGGCAATGAAAAGCTTGAAGTGACGAAAGAAGACATCGCTCAAGTCGTCGCAAGCTGGACGGGTGTGCCGGTGACAAAAATTGCCGAAGAGGAGACAGACCGTCTCCTCAAGCTCGAGTCGATCTTACACGGTCGGGTCATCGGTCAAGATGAAGCCGTCAAATCAATCTCACGGGCAATCCGTCGGGCCCGGGCCGGACTGAAAGATCCGAAACGTCCGATCGGTTCATTCGTTTTCCTCGGACCGACCGGTGTCGGGAAAACGGAACTAGCGCGTGCTGTCGCTGAGGCGCTCTTCGGTGACGAGGATGCGATCATCCGAATCGACATGTCGGAGTATATGGAAAAACACGCGACGAGCCGTCTCGTCGGATCACCTCCAGGGTATGTCGGATACGAAGAAGGCGGTCAGTTGACGGAGAAAGTCCGTCGTAAGCCATACTCGGTTATCTTGCTTGATGAGATTGAGAAAGCTCACCCTGAAGTGTTCAACATCTTGCTCCAAGTGCTCGATGACGGGCGTCTGACCGACTCGAAAGGTCGTACGGTCGACTTCCGCAACACGGTCATCATCATGACGTCAAACGTCGGTGCGGCTGCACTTAAACGAAACAAATATGTCGGCTTCACCGTCGAAGATGACGTGAAACGTGAATATACGGAAATGAAAGATAAAGTCATGGAAGAATTGAAGAAAGCGTTCCGGCCTGAGTTCTTGAACCGGATCGACGAGATCACCGTCTTCCATTCGCTTCAAAAAGAGCATATCCAAGAAATCGTCAAACTTATGGCGAAGACGCTCACAGACCGACTTGGCGAGCAAGGCATCGATTTCACTTTGACAGAATCGGCGCTTGAGAAGATTGCCGTCGTCGGCTATGACCCTGAGTACGGGGCTCGTCCGCTCCGCCGTGCGCTCCAACGCGAGGTGGAAGACCGACTCTCAGAATCGATGCTCAGCGGGGAAATCACGAAAGGCAGTAAAGTGGCTCTCGATGTTCAAGACGGTGAATTCATCGTCCGCAACGAAGGTGTCGTCCAGTAAATACGGAGCTCCCTCTCTCTTGTGAGGGGGCTTTTTTAGACAGAAGGGAATAACATGGCAAAAATTAAAACGAAGTACGTATGTCAGTCTTGTGGATATGAATCCCCAAAATGGATGGGTCGTTGTCCGGGATGTAACGAGTGGAACACGCTCGTCGAAGAATTTGTTGAAGAAAAGAAAGCGAAACGGGGAGCTGCGTTCGTCCATAGCTCGTCGCGACAACTGAAGCCAGAGCGTCTCTCAGACGTCGTTTCCCAAGAAGAAACACGTGTGCATACGAACAGTCAAGAGTTCGACCGGGTGCTCGGGGGCGGAATTGTCCCGGGCTCGCTTGTCCTCGTCGGTGGGGACCCGGGGATCGGGAAGTCGACAATTCTCCTGCAAGTGAGTGCACATCTCGCCCATAGCGGTCGGAAAGTGCTATATATTTCTGGGGAAGAATCGTTGAAGCAGACAAAGCTGCGCGCAGAACGACTAGGGTTACCGACGCAGGATTTATACGTTCTCGCCGAGACGGACATGCTCATGATCGAACGGGTCATCGATGAAGAGGAACCTGGGTTCGTCATTATCGACTCGATTCAGACGGTATACATGGATGAAATCCAATCGGCGCCAGGCAGCGTCGCCCAAGTGCGTGAATGTACGGCTGCGCTCATGAAAATTGCCAAGACACGAGGGGTCGCCGTCTTTATCGTCGGCCACGTGACGAAGCAAGGATCGATTGCCGGACCGCGTCTGCTCGAGCATATGGTGGATGCTGTTCTGTATTTTGAAGGAGAACGTCACCACACGTTCCGGATTTTACGGGCCGTCAAAAACCGGTTCGGTTCGACGAACGAGATTGGAATATTCGAGATGAAAGAAGGCGGTCTTGAGGAAGTGCTCAACCCGTCAGAGATTTTCCTCGAAGAAAGGACGGCGGGCGTCTCAGGCTCGACGGTCGTCGCGTCGATGGAAGGGACACGGACGGTACTCGTTGAGCTGCAAGCACTCATTTCCCCAACGTCGTTCGGGAACCCGCGCCGGATGGCAACGGGAATCGACCAAAACCGGGTCGCCCTTCTCATGGCCGTGCTGGAGAAACGTTCGGGTCTCTTGCTTCAAACGCAAGATGCTTATTTGAAGGCGGCGGGCGGGGTCAAGCTCGATGAACCGGCAATCGATTTGGCGATTTGTATTTCCATCGCCTCGAGTTTCCGGGACCGTCCGACTCGTCCGACCGATGTCTGCATCGGCGAGGTCGGATTGACCGGGGAAGTGCGCCGTGTGTCACGGATTGAGCAACGTGTCGCGGAAGCGGCCAAGCTCGGTTTCACGCGTGCGATTATTCCGAAGAATAACCTAGGGGGCTGGACCGCCCCGCCTGGTATCGACGTGGTCGGTGTCAGTACTGTCGATGAAGCGCTCCAACTTGCCATCCCGTTCTGACGGGGCGCTTCCGGCAGTTTTTAACGCTTTGTAACGAACGGATTTAAAAGAACCGTGTTACAATATAAGTGTTATTTTTTTGAAATTTTAATTCAATAGAAGGAGGTGGAATGAGTGAAGATTGCAGTGCGACTCGGATTTATTTTGATTGGACTCGTCGTCGGATGGTTTGGCATGATCGAAGCGATGGTGCTTCTTGATGACCTCGGTGTCAGCGTGCCGGCATGGTTGACGATTCCTTACGTTGCTAGTTTGATTGGTGGACTTATCTTCTTCATTCTCAGTTTATTTTTGACCGATGTGATCGTCAAATTTATCCGTTTTGTCGAAGAACGGCTCGTCCGTTTACCGGTCGGCGATATTTTATTCGGCTCGATCGGATTGATCATCGGTTTATTGATTGCCTTTTTGATCAGTGTATCGCTTGAGGTCACAGGCATCTTCTTACTCAGTAAGATTGTACCGATTTTTGTGACTGCCCTGTTCGGTTACTTTGGATTTGCCGTTGGTTACCGGAAGCGGAACGAATGGATCAAGTTGTTCGTGAAAAGTGAACGGGACAAGCCGGAAGCGGAACCATTACGCCGCTCTAACGATAAAATATTAGATACAAGCGTAATCATCGATGGTCGGATCGCCGATATTTCGAAGACCGGATTCATCGAAGGGACACTCATCGTTCCTCAGTTCGTCATCGGAGAGTTGCAGTACATCGCCGACTCGTCGGATACGCTTAAACGGAATCGAGGCCGACGCGGTCTGGATATTTTAAAAGAGCTCCAAAACAACGATCGAATCGAGGTCGAGATTTACGATGGTGACTTTGAAGACGTGGCCGAAGTCGATATTAAATTGATCAAGCTCGCCGAGTTAAAAAAAGGCATCGTCGTGACGAACGATTACAACTTGAATAAAGTGTGTGAAGTCCGAAACGTACCGGTGCTCAACATTAATGATTTGGCCAACTCGGTCAAACAGATCGTCATTCCCGGAGAAGAGATGGTCGTGACGGTCATCAAAGAAGGGAAAGAACAGAACCAAGGGGTCGCTTACCTCGAAGACGGGACGATGGTCGTCGTCGAAGGCGGACGCAAGCTCATCTCGAAGACGCTCCCTGTCGTCGTGACGAGCGTACTCCAAACATCCGCGGGCCGAATGATTTTTGCTCGCCCTGAATAAGTATGGAAAAAGAGACGCATCAGCGCTCTCTTTTTTCACGAAGAGAGGTGAACGTGATGGTACGTTACACGGTAGTCATCCCGGCTGCCGGGAAAGGCAAACGTATGGGAGCCGATGAGAATAAGTTGATGTTGTCGCTCCAAGGAAAACCGATCATCGTCTGGACCGTCGAGGCGTTTGCGAGAGACACATGGTGTGAACAGATTGTTCTGGCGATTCGTCCGGAAGAAGAAGCCTGGTTCGCGCATGAGTTACGTCACGTCCCGACGCCGATTACGTACGTGGCAGGCGGGGAAGAACGGCAACAGAGCGTTCGAGCCGGTTTACAGACAATCGACACGGACGGAGTTGTGTTGATCCATGACGGGGCCCGGCCGTTCGTTCGAATCAGTCAGTTGCATCAAGTAGCGGAAGCGGCTCAGACGAAAGGGGCCATTTTAGCCGTTCCTGTGAAAGATACGGTGAAACAAGTGACCGCGGGGACGATTACGCAAACTGTTCCCCGTGAGACGCTTTGGCTCGCTCAGACACCGCAAGCGTTTCCTGTGGCTGACATCCGGGCGATTCATGACCAGGCAGAATCATCCCAATTCATCGGGACTGATGATGCGAGCTTGTTCGAGTGGTCAGGTAAAGAAGTCACCGTCATTCCAGGTGACTATCACAACATAAAAATGACGACCCCCGAGGATTTGTTGTTCGGGGAAGCGATCTTGACGAAGGAGGACTATCGATGAGAATCGGACAAGGTTTTGATGTACATGCGTTCGCAGAAGGGCGCCCGCTTATATTAGGAGGGATCGAGATTCCCCACGACCGCGGTTTGCTTGGACACTCGGATGCCGACGTGTTACTTCACACCATCGCAGATGCGGCGCTCGGTGCCATCGCGGCAGGGGATATCGGCAAACACTTCCCGGATACGGATCCCGAGTTTAAAGATGCAGACTCGAAAGTGTTGCTCCAACACGTATGGCAACTCGTCAAGGCAGAAGGGTATGTGCTCGGCAACGTAGACGCGACTGTTATGGCGGAACGGCCGAAGCTCCGGACGTATATCGATGACATGCGCGCGGTCATCGCCGAACTGCTTGAAGCTGATATTAGCCAAGTGAACGTGAAAGCGACGACGACGGAACGGTTAGGTTTCACGGGACGTGAAGAAGGAATCGCCGCCCAGGCGGTCATCTTGCTCAACCGTGCTTGAAAAAAGTGGTATACTATTTGGGCAGAAGAGAAGAAAGGTGGAAATATTATGAGTGAAGTGCGTGTACGCTATGCGCCAAGTCCGACGGGTCACCTTCATATCGGGAACGCCCGGACCGCGCTATTTAACTATTTATATGCTCGCCACGCAGGCGGGAAAATGATTCTTCGGATCGAGGACACGGATCAAAAACGAAACGTCGAGAACGGTGTCGAAAGTCAGATGAAGTACTTGGAATGGCTCGGTATCGAGTGGGATGAAGGTCCGGGTCGCGATGGCGATTACGGTCCATATTTCCAAATGGAACGACTCGACATCTACAACAAATACGTGAACGAGTTGATGGACAAAGGGCTCGCTTATAAATGCTACATGACGTCAGAAGAACTCGAAGCGGAGCGCGAGGCACAGATCGCACGCGGTGAAGCACCACGCTACTCGGGAGCACATCGCGACTTGAGCGACGCTGAGCGCTCGGCGTTCGAAGCCGAAGGACGAAAGCCGTCGATTCGGATTCGAGTGCCAGAACAGGTTACGTACAAATGGATAGACGTTGTCAAAGGCGACGTTTCGTTCGAGTCGAAAGACTTCGGAGACTGGGTCATCGTCAAGCAAGACGGGATCCCGACGTACAACTTTGCCGTCGTCGTCGATGACTACTTGATGAAAATCAGCCACGTGTTGCGCGGGGATGACCATATCGCGAACACACCGAAACAGATGATGGTATACGATGCACTCGGATGGGAGTGTCCGACGTTCGGTCACATGACATTGATCTATAACGAGAACCATAAGAAGCTCTCGAAACGTGATGAGTCGATCATCCAGTTCATCGAACAATATGCAGACCTCGGATATCTCCCTGGTGCGCTCTTCAACTTCATCTCGCTTCTCGGTTGGTCTCCAGTCGGTGAAGAGGAAATCTTCACGAAAGAAGCGTTCATCGACATGTTCGACGCGGGCCGTCTATCGAAGAGTCCGGCCGTATTCGACCAGCATAAGCTCGCTTGGATCAACAGTGTCTACATGAAGCAGGCTTCGCTTGACGAAGTGGTGGCACTCAGTTTACCATTCTTACAAGAAGCAGGACGATTGCCTGAAGCCTTGTCAATGGAAGAGGCGGACTGGGCCACAGCGCTCATCGCTCTTTATAAAGAACAAATGACACACGGTGCCGAAATTGTACCGTTGACAGACTTGTTCTTTAAAGACGAGGTCGAGTATGACGAGGCGGCGAACGCGGTGCTTGCCGGTGAAGCGGTGCCGGCTGTACTCGCCGAGTTCAAAACGCAGCTCGAGGCGATCGAAGACTTCACACCGGAAGCTGTCAAAGCGGCTACGAAGGCCACTCAAAAAGCGACTGGGCAAAAAGGAAAGAACTTGTTCATGCCAATCCGTGTCGCCACGACCGGACAAACACATGGACCAGAACTTCCAAACGCGATTGCGCTGATTGGCAAAGAGCGTGTGTTGGCACGTCTCACAACATTATTAGCTTAAAGGCAACGATGAGGAAAGTAAGCGGGTTGACACTTGTCAGAGACTAGAACCTAGGCTGGAAGTTCTAGAAGCGTCCCCCGTCGAAGTGCACCTCGGAGCCGTTCCGGCGATATGTAGTCGGGACCGCGACTCGGCGTTAACGAGACTTGAGAGGGGAACTTTCCCAAACAGAGTGGAACCGCGCTTACGGCGTCTCTGTGCCTTGGCACAGGGGCGTCTTTGTTTTTGATATGGAAAAGGAGAACAATTATGGGATTTTGGAAAAGTATGAGCGCCGACATCCGGAACGTGCTCGAACTCGATCCGGCTGCCCGCTCAAAAGCAGAAGTCGTATTGACGTATCCAGGCCTCCATGCCTTATGGTCGCATCGGATCGCGCATGGGTTGTGGACTCGCAATATTAAACTATTGGCTAAAATGATTGCCCAGACGAGTCGCTGGGTGACCGGGATTGAGATTCATCCGGGTGCCATCATCGGCGAAGGTGTCTTTATCGACCACGGATTCGGGATCGTCATCGGGGAGACGGCCATCATCGGCAACAACGTCACCATCTATCAAGGCGTGACGCTCGGCGGAACCGGCAAAGAAAAAGGGAAGCGGCATCCGACCATCGGGAACGATGTGCTCATCTCGGCCGGCGCGAAAGTGCTCGGTAATATCACGATAGGCGATTGCGTCAAAATCGGGGCCAGTTCGGTCGTCTTAAAAGATGTCCCGTCAGACTCGACCGTCGTCGGAATCCCTGGACGTGTCGTCATCCGCAACGGGGAGCGGGTCAAACAGCACGACCTCGACCATCGCTTACCGGACCCGGATCGTGAATGCCAAGAGCGGTTAGAGAACGCTGTAGCCGATCTGCAACGTCAGTTAGCATCACTCGAGAAACAGATGGAGGAGAAGTCACATGATTCAGTTTTACAACAGCCTCACGAATAAGAAAGAACCGTTCAACCCGATCGTTCCTGGGAAAGTGTCCATGTACGTATGCGGACCGACCGTCTATAATTATATTCACGTCGGAAACGCCCGTCCGGCCATCGCATTCGACACGGTACGCCGCTATTTGACATACCGAGGCTACGACGTGAAGTACGTCCTCAACTTTACCGATGTGGATGATAAGATCATCCGTACGGCGAATGAGCTCGGTGAGGACGTCGGAACGCTGACGAACCGCTATATCGACGCTTATTTGGCGGATACGGGCGCGTTGAACGTCTTGCCAGCGGACGTGCATCCACGTGTCACCGACACGATGGAGGAAATCATCGACTTTATCCGTAACTTAGAGGATGAAGGCTACGCCTACGCGTCAGAAGGCGATGTCTATTTCCGGACGCGTAAGTTTGAAGAGTATGGCAAGCTCAGCCAACAGTCGATCGAAGACCTTCGGGCCGGGTCACGTGTCGACGTCGGGGAGAAGAAGGAAGACCCGCTCGACTTCGTGCTCTGGAAAGCGGCTAAACCAGATGAGCCGGCTTGGGACAGCCCTTGGGGACAAGGACGCCCCGGCTGGCATATCGAATGCTCGGCGATGGCGAAGAAGCACCTCGGCAAAACGATCGACATTCACGCAGGCGGGCATGACCTCAAATTCCCGCACCACGAGAATGAGATTGCGCAGTCTGAGGCGTGCAACCATACGAAGTTTGCGAACTACTGGCTCCACAACGGCTTCATCAACATCGAGAACGAGAAGATGTCGAAATCACTCGGGAATTTCCTGCTCGTCCACGAGGCGTTAAAAGAAGTCGACGCGATGGTGCTCCGTTTCTTCATGTTATCGGTCCACTACCGTCATCCGATCAACTATAGCCGCGAGCTGATCAATCAGGCCGCGAACGGATGGGACCGGATCAAGGAAGCGTACCATAACGTCGAACACCGTCTGTCGGTCACGGCCGGTCTCGTTGAACCGAGCGAGGCGATGGAGCGAAAACTTGCGACGGTGAAAGCAGCATTTATCGAAGCGATGGATGATGATATCAACACGGCGAACGCCGTGACAGTCTTGTTTGATTTAGCAAAAGAGGCAAACATCTACGCCAAAGCAGACCATGTCTCGAAAGATACGCTCGAGCAAGTGCTCGACTTGTTCAAGGAATTGACGGGCGTGCTCGGGTTGACGATTGAAGTGGAAACAGAACTACTCGACGCCGAAATCGATCAGTTAATTCTCGAGCGGAATACGGCCCGAGCAGAGCGTAACTTTGCCCGTGCCGACGAGATCCGTGACTTGTTGAAACAACAGAACATCCAGCTCGAAGATACGGCGCAAGGCGTACGGTGGAAACGGTCATGACGAATGCGAATCAACTAAACGCGCTCGCCCTCGCTTATATGGGCGACGCAGTGTATGAGATGGCGGTACGAAAACGACTGCTCGGCAAAGGGTTGACGCGACCGAACGACCTCCATCGCGGGGCCGTCCGTTACGTGAACGCAACCGCGCAAGCGAGCGTCGTCACCCACTGGTTAGAGACGGGTATCTTGAGCGAGGACGAGACAGCGATCGTCCGGCGCGGTAAAAATGCGAAATCAGGGTCGATCCCGAAACGCACTGACGTCCACACGTACCGCTACTCGACAGCTTTTGAGGCATTGATCGGCTACACATATCTAATAGAAAGAAGGGATCGTCTTGAAGAACTCATCGAACAGGCACTCACATGGCTCGAAACCGAGCAACCCGAAACGACATGACGGAGGACGAGCGAACGACAAGCGTTCGTTCGACCGTCCAAGAGGCGAACGGGGCGACCGTCCGCACCGTCAAAAGCCGGAACGCCCGGACTATCAAGAAGTTGACGTCCTTGAAGAAGGCATCGATTTCTTATATGGACGTAATCCAGTAATCGAGGCGCTTCGGAGCGGACGGGATATGAATAAAGTCTTTATCATGGAAGGGCAGCACAAAGGGCCGCTCGCCCAAATTATCGGCATGGCCAATGAGGCCTCGGTACAGATCTCGTTCGTCCCGAAGACGAAGCTTGAAAAGATGGCGGGCAGTGAACACCATCAAGGCGTCGTCGCGGCCGTTGCGGCTTACGAGTATAAGACGCTTGACGATATGTTCGCGCTTGCCGAGTCTAAAGGGGAGACACCGCTCTTTATTTTGCTCGATGAGCTAGAGGACCCGCACAACTTGGGATCGATTTTACGGACAGCTGACGCGGTCGGCGCCCATGGAGTCATCATTCCGAAACGGCGCTCGGTCGGCTTGACGCAAACCGTCGCGAAAGCCTCGACGGGAGCAATTGAATATATCCCGGTCGCGCGTGTCACGAACTTGACGCGGACGCTCGAAGAATTGAAAGAAAAAGGGATGTGGATCGTCGGAACTGACGCGAGTGAGAGTCAAGACTATCGTCGGCTCGATGGGAACATGCCACTTGTCGTCGTCATCGGCAGCGAAGGGAAAGGGATGGGCCGTCTCGTGCGCGAGGCGTGTGACTTCCTCGTCCATATGCCGATGGTCGGTCATGTCACGTCGCTCAACGCTTCGGTCGCGGCCGCACTTCTTCTGTATGAGGTGCATCGCTCTCGTAATCCGTTATCATGAGCCTGAAAAAGCGAGAATTACTCCTCGTCGATGGCTATAACATCATTGGGGCGTGGCCGCATCTTCGAAAACTGCGAGACATCGACTTCGATCAAGCTCGAAATGACTTGATTGAAGCGATGGCCGAGTATCAGGCCGCCACAGGCCGCATAGTGACGGTCGTCTTTGATGCCCACATGCGCTATGGGCGCGAATCGATCCAGAAGCGGAGCCGGGTCGAGGTTGTCTATACGAAGGAGAACGAAACGGCGGATGAGTGGATCGAACGGCGGGCCCATGAACTCGTGGACGATCGTTTAGTGACGTTATTCGTCGCCACAAACGATTTTACCGAGCAATGGGTCATCTTCGGTCAAGGTGCCCTCCGTGTCCCTGCGACCGAACTATTAAAGGATTGGAAGCAAGCGAAAGTGGCGATTGAGCAAGAGCGTCAGACGCTCGCGAGCGACCGGTCCAATCGAAAAACAATCGATATCCCGCCTGACGTCATGGCCCGTTTTGAAGAAATGCGGCGCCGTAAGTCGAACGGTGAGGATTCTCACTGACGAGTTCATACAATGGACTCGTTTTTTGTTTTTAATTTGACATTTTTTTGGAAAGAAATGTTGTATACTATTAGTTGTATAAGTTACACCATATCTAATTGACGGAATTTTTTGAAATTTATTTGACGGTCGTTTTGTATGACGCCTATAATAAGAGCACTAACTTACATAGTTCATTATCAATAGCCGGGGGGTATGAAACATGAACGGATGGCCATACGAGCAGTTTGAAACGATGTCAGACGAAGAGCTCGTCTCTCTAGCGCGGAATGAAGGGGATAGTGATGCGCTCGAGTTTTTGATTGAACGTTACCGTTACTTCGTGCGGGCGAAGGCGCGGTCTTACTTTTTGATCGGCGCCGACCACGAGGATATCGTCCAAGAGGGAATGATCGGTCTGTATAAAGGCGTGCGTGACTATCGGGATGAACGCCTCGCGTCGTTTAAGAGTTTTGCCGAGATGTGTATCACCCGTCAGATGATCACGGCGATTAAGACGGCGACGCGTCAGAAGCATATTCCGCTCAACTCATACGTTTCGCTCGACAAGCCGATCTTTGACGATGAGTCTGACCGGACGTTGCTCGACGTGATTTTGCCCCCGCATCCGAACGACCCGCAAGACTTGCTCGTCACACGGGAAGAACAACTGTTCATGGAAGAGAAGATGGATGAGCTCCTCAGTGACTTGGAACGAAAAGTGCTTCGTCTTTATTTAGATGGCCGTTCGTATCAAGAAATCTCTGACGACCTTGACCGTCACGTGAAGTCGATCGATAACGCCTTGCAGCGCGTGAAGAAAAAATTCGAGCGGCATGTTGACGTTAAAATGCTGACGAGTTAACTCGTATTGACCGCACGCCTCCTATGTGATACTTTTAAGGCAGCGCCTTGTCCGTAGACGCCATTTACAGGAGGCGTTTTTTTTTCGCTCTTTTTTAATATGGAGCTGTCGAAAGGGGCGCTTATGGATGGCAAAGAAAGTAAGTCTCGAGTGCGCGGATTGCGGGTCAAGAGTTTACTCGACGACCAAGAAAGATGATGTGCAGACGCGGCTCGAGCTGAACAAGTTCTGCCGTCGTTGCAATGCGCACACAACACATCGAGAATCAAAGTAACGTAGATTGGCATTCAACGTAGGAGGAAGCTACCATGAACTTTTTGCGCGATGTATGGAAAGAGTTAAAGAAGACGAGTTGGCCGACTCGTAAAGAGCTCACAAAATATACCATCACAGTCATCGCGACGGTCGTCGTGATCGGCCTGTTCGTGTTCGGCGTAGATACTGGTGTCAGTTATCTCGTCAACCTATTGATTAACTAAGGAAAGAGGTGAAAGCCGTGGAGAAACAATGGTTTGTTGTCCAGACGTACTCTGGCTTTGAGAACAATGTCAAAGAAAACCTAGAACGTCGAATCGGTTCGATGAACATGGAAGATAAAATTTTCCGCGTCCTCGTTCCGACCGAAACAACGCAAGAAGAAGTCACGTTGAAGAGTGGCGAAAAGAAAATTAAAGAGCGTGAAGTGAAAAACTTCCCTGGATACGTCTTCGTCGAGATGATTATGACAGACGATTCATGGTATGTTGTTCGTAACACGCCAAACGTAACGGGCTTCCTCGGATCAACCGGGGGCGGCGCCAAGCCGATCCCGCTCCAGCCTGACGAAGTGACGAACGTCCTTTCGCAGATGGGTCTGATCGAGAAGAAAGACCGTTATAACTATGAGCTTGGCGATCTCGTTCGTGTCAAAGAAGGCGCGTTCGAGAACTTTGAAGGTACGATTGATGAGATCGAAACTGACAAAGAGAAGCTCAAAGTCGTCGTCGACATGTTCGGCCGCGAAACAAAAATTGAGCTTGATTTCGAACAAGTTCAGAAAATTAACTAAAACCCACTTGCCATTCTCGGAAACGGATGGTACAATCGGAAATGTTTGATGTTGTGCTATATTTCAGTACAAACTCGACCTAATAGATTGAGTGGGAGGGCGCACAACGTCCAAGAAACCACATTTTAGACTTAAGGAGGTGTGTCTCGTGGCGAAAAAAGTTACTAAACTCGTTAAACTTCAAATCCCTGCTGGTAAAGCTAACCCAGCACCACCAGTTGGTCCAGCACTTGGTCAAGCAGGTGTTAACATCATGGGATTCTGTAAAGAGTTCAACGCTCGTACACAAGACCAAGCCGGATTGATTATTCCTGTAGTCATTACGGTATACGAAGATCGTTCGTTTACATTCATTACGAAAACTCCACCAGCTGCAGTTCTTTTGAAAAAAGCTGCTGGTATCGAGAGCGGTTCAGGAGAACCGAACCGTAAGAAAGTAGCAACGGTTAAGCGTGATAAAGTTCGCGAAATCGCTGAACTTAAAATGCCTGACCTTAACGCAGCGTCTGTAGAAACAGCGATGCTTATGGTTGAAGGTACTGCGCGCAGTATGGGTATTGTAATCGAAGACTAATTTATTAGTCTCTGGGATTGTCGGTGCATATTTTGCTCACCTTCAATCCCTTCATTATGTGGGAGGAAATTCCGCTAACCACAAGGAGGAAAAGAATCATGGGTAAAAAACACCAAGAAGCAGCTAAGCTTGTTGATCGCACGAAGTCTTACGACCTCGCAGAAGCGGTTGAACTCGTTCAAAAAACTGCAACAGCTAAGTTCGATGAAACAATCGAAATTGCTGTCCGTCTCGGCGTAGATCCGAAGAAAGCGGACCAACAAATCCGCGGTGCCGTTGTACTTCCACACGGTACTGGTAAAACACAAAAAGTTCTCGTCTTTGCAAAAGGCGAAAAAGTTAAAGAAGCTGAAGCGGCTGGCGCTGACTTCGTCGGCGACGCTGAGTACATCACTAAAATCCAACAAGGATGGTTCGACTTCGATGTTATCGTTGCGACACCTGACATGATGGGTGAAGTTGGTAAACTCGGTCGCGTTCTCGGACCAAAAGGCCTCATGCCTAACCCGAAAACAGGCACAGTCACGTTCGACGTTGCGAAAGCAATCGCGGACATCAAAGCTGGTAAAGTCGAGTACCGTGTTGATAAAGCCGGTAACATCCACGTACCAGTTGGTAAGAAGTCATTTGAAGCAACAAAACTCTCTGAGAACATCGAGACTATCCTCGAGACACTCATGAAAGTTAAGCCTGCTACTGCAAAAGGAACTTACCTCAAAAACATCGCGCTTTCTTCGACAATGGGTCCTGGTATCCGTGTCGCAACTGCCGATTTCATCAAGTAATTCACTTGAAATAAACTGTTGACAACGTGTGATGCCGCTGTTAAAGTAAAACACGTTCAACCGAATATGTTGGATTACCGCAGACAGAAGGTGGACATCGGTCCGTAAACCCTTCCGAGGTGTCTTTGCTCGAACTTGAGCCTGTTGTCACAGGTTTACTTTCAAACAATTACGCCCTCGTATGTCTTCATACGAGGGATTTCTTTTTGGAGAGCAGCCTCTCGTCCGGTATAAGAATTGACTAGGAGGTGCACAAACATGGCAAGCGAAAAAATCGTAGCTCAGAAATCGGTACTCGTTGATGAAATCGCTGAGAAAATGCAAGCAAGCGTTGGAACGATCGTTGTTGACTACCGTGGACTTACAGTTGAAGAAGTGACTACACTCCGTAAAACACTTCGTGACGCTGGAATCGAGTTCAAAGTATACAAAAACGGTCTCCTTCGTCGCGCGGCGACTCAGTCTGGTTATGACGGTCTCGATGAAGTCTTCACAGGTCCTACTGCAATCGCGTTCTCGAAAGAAGACGTTATTGCTCCAGCGAAGATCTTGAACGACTTCTCAAAAGAGCACAAAGCGCTCGAACTTAAAGGCGGAATCATCGAAGGCAAAGTAACTTCACTCGAAGAAGTTAAAGCCCTTGCAGAACTTCCATCACGCGATGGTCTTCTCTCGATGCTTCTCAGCGTCCTTCAAGCTCCGATCCGCGGGCTCGCAATCGCAACAAACGCAATCGCAGAACAAAAAGAAGAGCAGTCTGCTTAATCTTTGTCGCGTAGCGTAAAAAACTTTTTACAACATCAAAGGAGGAAAACCATAATGGCTTTCAACAAAGAGCAATTCATCGAAGACCTCAAATCAATGACGGTTCTCGAACTTAACGAACTCGTAAAAACAATCGAAGAAGAATTCGGCGTATCAGCAGCAGCTCCAGTAGCAGCAGCAGGTGCAGGCGCAGCAGTAGCTGAAGAGCAAACTGAATTCGACGTAATCCTCACAAGCGCAGGTTCTGGTAAAATCAACGTAATCAAAGCAGTACGTGAACTTACTGGCCTCGGTCTTAAAGAAGCAAAAGCACTCGTTGACGGAACTCCGGCTCCAGTCAAAGAAGGCGTTTCTAAAGAAGATGCAGACGCAGTTAAAGCTAAGCTTGAAGAAGCTGGCGCATCTGTCGAAGTTAAGTAATCTAACTTTTACTTCACAACGTATAGAAGCTCGCTATGGCGAGCTTCTTTTATTTCCTTGAAGAGTGGGTTAGGAGGTTCAATGCATGGGAGATCATTACTATACGAACGATCCGAGTTCGAAAAGTGCCCCTGAGACGTGGACGTATGAGTTGCGAGGGAAGATGTATCGCTTCACCTCGGACCGCGGCGTGTTCTCGAAAGGATCGGTCGATTTTGGGTCACGTCTCTTAATCGAGTCATTTGAAGTGCCGGAAGTTGAAGGTCGCATTTTAGATGTAGGCTGCGGCTACGGTCCGATGGGGATCTCGCTTGCCGACGCCTCTGGGCGTGAAGCGCTTCTCGTCGACGTGAACGAACGAGCGCTTGCCTTGTCAGAGCAAAACGCCGCCCAAAACGGGGTGACGATCGAAACACGGCTTAGCCACGCATATGATGGAGTCGGAGGCGAGCAATTTGCCGCTATCGTGACCAATCCGCCGATTCGGGCCGGGAAGCAAGTGGTTCACACGATTTTAAGAGATGCGCACGCGCATCTCGTCATGGGCGGGGCACTCTACGTCGTCATTCAAAAGAAACAAGGAGCACCTTCTGCTAAGAAGTTGCTTGAAGATGTGTTCGGTCAGGTCGAGACGGTTGCCAAAGACAAAGGCTATTTTATTTTCCGGGCAATTCGCTCTTGACAAACGGTTGAGTCTTGTTGACTCGCTATAACGTATATGCTAACATTATAAAATGCCATTGGAATGGAATTCGCCTTGAATTGCCGCGTTTGCCGCTTTTTAGACGCGGAAAAAGGGCGACATTCAATGACAATGTTCGATTATTACGCCCGAAAAATTCGATAGAGAATTGGGGGTCTGAGAGGTGAATCAGTTGACTGGTCAACTTGTTCAGTACGGTCGTCACCGTCAGAGAAGAAGCTTTGCCCGTATCAGTGAGGTATTAGAGCTTCCGAATTTGATTGAAATTCAAACTGCTTCTTATGAGTGGTTCTTACGTGAAGGATTGAAAGAGATGTTTACAGACATTTCGCCAATCTCCGACTTCACTGGAAACCTCGTGCTTGAGTTCATCGATTACTCGCTTAGCGAGCCGAAATATTCGATTGATGACTCGAAGGAGCGCGACGTCACTTATTCTGCGCCATTGCGCGTGAAAGTACGTCTGCAAAACAAAGAGACAGGTGAGCTTAAAGAACAAGAAGTATTCATGGGTGATTTCCCGATTATGACAGAGTCGGGAACGTTTATTATTAACGGCGCAGAACGCGTCATCGTTTCCCAGCTTGTTCGTTCGCCGAGCGTCTATTACAATTCTAAACTCGATAAAAACGGTAAACGTGGTTTCGGTGCAACAGTCATCCCGAACCGTGGAGCATGGCTCGAACTTGAGACAGATGCTAAGGATATCGTTTATGTTCGTATCGACCGTACCCGTAAGATCCCGGTAACGGTGTTGTTGCGTGCTCTCGGATTTGGTACGGACCAAGAAATTATCGACCTTCTCGGGGATGATGAATATCTTCGGAACACCCTTGAAAAAGATAATACCGAGTCGACAGAGAAAGCGTTGATCGAGATTTACGAGCGTCTCCGCCCTGGTGAACCACCAACGGTTGAAAACGCGAAATCACTTCTCGTCTCACGTTTCTTTGACCCGAAACGCTACGACCTCGCAAACGTTGGTCGTTATAAGATGAACAAAAAACTTCATCTTAAAAACCGTCTCTTCGGTCAGAAATTGGCCGAGACGCTCGTTGACCCAGAGACAGGCGAAGTGATCGCCGAAGCTGGAACAATCCTCGACCGTCGCAACTTAGACCGCGTCCTTCCGCATTTGGAAAACGGTCTCGGTTACATGGACGCTGAGCCAACTGGCGGCGTTGCTGAAGGTGAGCCGTTTGGTCTCCAATCGATTAAAGTCATCTCACCGGATGACCCGGATGGAGAGCGTGTCTTGAACATTATCGGTAATGGCAACATCGACCGTAGCATCAAGCACGTCACACCAGCGGATATCATTGCATCGATCAACTACTTCTTCAACTTACTTCACGAAGTCGGAACAACAGATGACATCGACCACTTAGGAAACCGTCGTCTTCGTTCAGTCGGAGAACTTCTCCAAAACCAATTCCGTATCGGTCTTTCTCGTATGGAACGTGTCGTAAAAGAACGGATGTCGATTCAAGATCAAAATGCGATCACACCACAGGCGCTGATTAACATCCGCCCGGTAATCGCATCGCTGAAAGAGTTCTTCGGTAGCTCGCAGTTGTCACAGTTCATGGACCAAACAAACCCGCTCGCAGAGCTCACGCACAAGCGTCGTCTCTCTGCACTCGGACCGGGTGGTTTGACACGTGAGCGTGCCGGCTTCGAAGTTCGAGATGTTCACTATTCGCACTACGGTCGGATGTGTCCAATCGAAACACCTGAAGGACCGAACATCGGTCTCATCAACTCGCTTTCATCTTTTGCGAAAGTAAACGAGTACGGTTTCATTGAGACACCGTACCGCCGAGTCGACCCAGAAACAGGTCTCGTCACGAGCGAGATTCAATATATGACGGCGGATGAAGAAGATCTCTACGTCGTCGCCCAGGCGAACATGCCGCTCACTGAAGACAGTTACTTTGCAAACGAGCAAGTCCTTTGCCGCTTCCGCGGACAAAACTTGTCAGTTGAGCCAAGTCGAGTCGACTACATGGACGTTTCGCCGAAACAGGTTGTTTCTGCGGCAACAGCATGTATCCCGTTCCTTGAGAACGATGACTCGAACCGTGCCCTCATGGGAGCGAACATGCAACGTCAAGCTGTACCACTCCTTCAACCGGACTCGCCGATTATCGGTACTGGTATGGAGTACGTGTCAGCGAAAGACTCTGGGGCCGCGATTATCGCGAAATACCCAGGTGTCGTCGAGCGTGTCACAGCGCGTGAAATCTTGGTCCGCCGCACGTCTGACGTGAATGGAACAACGGTTTCAGGTGACCTTGACCGCTACAAACTTCAAAAGTACGTTCGTTCGAACCAAGGAACGTGCTATAACCAAAAGCCGATCATCGCTGCTGGTGACCAAGTCGAAAAAGGAGAAATCCTTGCTGACGGTCCATCGATGGATATGGGTGAGCTCGCGCTCGGTCGTAACGTCGTTGTCGCCTTCATGACTTGGGACGGTTACAACTATGAGGATGCGATCATCATGAGTGAGCGCCTCGTGAAAGATGACGTCTACACTTCGATTCACATCGAGGAGTATGAGTCAGAGTCACGAGACACGAAACTCGGACCTGAGGAAATCACACGTGATATTCCGAACGTCGGTGATGACGCGCTTCGCAACTTGGACGATCGTGGGATCATCCGCATTGGTGCGGAAGTGAAAGATGGCGATATCCTCGTCGGGAAAGTCACGCCTAAAGGTGTAACTGAACTGACGGCGGAAGAGCGTCTCTTGCATGCGATCTTCGGTGAGAAAGCCCGTGAAGTCCGTGATACGTCACTCCGTGTACCAAACGGCGGCGACGGCATCATCTTGGACGTCAAGGTGTTCGACCGTGAGAACGGCGACGAACTTTCACCGGGTGTGAACCAAATGGTTCGTGTCTACATCGTTCAAAAACGTAAGATTCACGAAGGGGATAAGATGGCGGGACGTCACGGTAACAAAGGTGTTATCTCGCGAATCCTCCCTGAAGAAGACATGCCATATATGCCAGACGGCACACCGATTGACATCATGCTTAACCCACTCGGTGTACCATCGCGGATGAACATCGGTCAGGTACTTGAACTCCACCTTGGAATGGCGGCTAAAAAGCTCGGCATCAAAGTGGCGACACCTGTATTCGATGGCGCACGTGAAGAAGACGTATGGGCAACGATTGAAGAAGCTGGAATGGACAAAGATGCCAAGACTCGTCTCTATGACGGTCGTACTGGTGAACCGTTCGATAACCGCGTCTCGGTCGGTGTCATGTATATGATCAAACTTGCGCACATGGTTGATGATAAACTTCACGCTCGTTCGACAGGACCATACTCGCTCGTTACGCAACAACCGCTCGGTGGTAAAGCACAGTTCGGTGGACAGCGCTTCGGTGAGATGGAAGTTTGGGCACTTGAAGCGTACGGCGCAGCCTACACGCTCCAAGAAATCCTTACAATCAAGTCGGATGACACGGTTGGTCGTGTGAAAGCATACGAAGCAATCGTGAAAGGCGAGAGCGTTCCGAAAGCGGGCGTTCCTGAATCGTTCCGCGTCTTGATCAAAGAGCTTCAAGCGCTCGGTATGGAAGTCAAGATGATGTCTGTGGACGACGAAGAAGTTGAAATGAAAGATGAAGATGACGACAACATCCCGAACGCAACATCGGCGTTAGAACAAGTCGTTCAACCGACTGTTACGGAAGAGGAATAAGGCGAAAAGGGAGGTCGGCCCCTTGGTAGATGTTAATCGATTTGAATATATGAAAATCGGCTTGGCTTCACCCGAAAAGATCCGTTCGTGGTCTTACGGGGAAGTCAAAAAGCCGGAAACAATCAACTATCGTACACTCAAACCAGAGAAGGACGGACTGTTCTGTGAACGAATCTTCGGTCCTACGAAAGACTGGGAATGTTACTGCGGGAAATACAAACGAATCCGATATAAAGGAGTCATTTGTGACCGCTGTGGCGTTGAAGTGACGAAAGCGAAAGTGCGTCGCGAACGTATGGGCCACATCGAGCTCGCGGCTCCGGTTTCGCACATCTGGTACTTCAAAGGGATTCCAAGTCGAATGGGGCTTGTTCTCGATATGTCACCGCGTGCGCTCGAAGAAGTAATCTACTTCGCGTCGTACGTCGTGACAGAACCAGGTGACACTCCGCTCGAGAAGAAACAACTTCTCTCGGAAAAAGAATTCCGTCTCTACCGTGAGAAGTACGGTAGTGACTTTAAAGCAGACATGGGTGCGGAAGCGATCCGGACACTCCTTCAAGACGTACAACTCGAGAAGGAAGTCGGAGAACTCCGCGAAGAATTGAAGACAGTTCAAGGCCAACGTCGTACACGTGCGATCAAACGTCTTGAAGTGCTCGATGCGTTCTTCACGTCGGGGAATGATCCAGATTGGATGATCCTCGAAGTACTTCCTGTCATTCCACCTGAGCTTCGCCCGATGGTGCAGCTCGACGGTGGGCGCTTTGCGACTTCTGACTTGAACGATTTATATCGTCGAGTCATCAACCGTAACAACCGTCTCAAACGTTTGCTCGATCTCGGCGCGCCGAACATCATCGTGCAAAACGAGAAGCGTATGCTTCAAGAAGCGGTTGACGCCCTCATCGACAACGGTCGTCGTGGTCGTCCGGTAACAGGTCCAGGTAACCGTCCACTTAAGTCGCTTTCACATATGTTGAAAGGGAAACAAGGTCGTTTCCGTCAAAACCTTCTTGGTAAACGGGTCGACTACTCAGGACGTTCGGTTATCGTCGTTGGACCGAACTTGAAGATGTTCCAATGTGGTCTCCCGAAAGAGATGGCCCTTGAACTCTTCAAACCGTTCGTGATGAAAGAACTTGTCGGTCGCGGAATCGCGTCGAACATCAAGAACGCCAAACGCAAAATTGAGAAGATGCAACCAGAAATCTGGGGCGTCCTCGAAGAAGTCATTCGTGAGCATCCGGTTCTCTTGAACCGTGCCCCTACACTTCACCGTCTAGGGATTCAAGCTTTCGAACCGATTCTCGTCGAGGGCCGTGCGATTCGTCTACACCCACTCGTATGTACGGCTTACAACGCCGACTTTGATGGTGACCAAATGGCGGTCCACGTACCACTTTCAGCCGAAGCGCAAGCAGAAGCTCGTCTCCTCATGCTCGCTGCACAGAACATCTTGAACCCGAAAGATGGTAAACCAGTTGTTACACCATCGCAGGATATGGTCCTCGGTAACTACTACATCTCGCTTGAACGCGACGATGCCATCGGACAAGGGAAAATTTTGTCGAACGTCAACGAAGCGCTCATCGCGTATCAAAATGGATACGTCCACTTGCATACACGTGTCGCCCTTCCAGCACGTACGCTCAACAACCCGACGTTCACAGCGGAGCAAAATGAGAAAATGTTAATCACGACAGTCGGTAAGATGATCTTTAACGAGATCTTGCCGAACACGTTCCCATACTTGAACGAACCGACGATGGAAAACTTGCAGGAAGCAACGCCTGATAAGTACTTCATCGAAAAAGGTGCCAACGTCGCGGAAGAAATTGCCGCACGTCCACTCATCGAACCGTTCAAAAAAGGATTCCTTGGTAAAGTCATCGCGGAAGTGTTCCAGAAGTTTGAAACGACTGAAACGAGCCGCATGCTTGACCGGATGAAAGATCTCGGCTTCAAACACTCGACTAAAGCGGGTGTGACGGTCGGAATCGCCGATATCATCGTTCTTCCGGACAAACAAGAAATCCTTGATGAAGCGCAAACTCAAGTCGACCAAATCATGAAGTCGTTCCGTCGTGGTCTCATCACTGAAGATGAGCGTTACGAGCGCGTTGTACGCTCTTGGAACGAAGCGAAGGACGAGATTCAATCGCGATTGATGAAATCCCTCAACCGCTTGAACCCGATCTTCATGATGTCTGACTCAGGTGCCCGTGGTAACGCGTCCAACTTCACGCAGCTCGCAGGGATGCGTGGTTTGATGGCCGCTCCATCTGGCCGCATCATCGAACTTCCAATCAAATCGTCGTTCCGTGAGGGACTGACGGTTCAAGAATACTTCATCTCGACGCACGGTGCGCGTAAAGGTCTTGCCGATACAGCCCTTAAAACGGCTGACTCAGGTTACTTGACGCGTCGTCTCGTCGACGTTGCCCAAGATGTCATCATCCGTGAAGAAGATTGTGGAACGGACCGCGGAATCCGCGTTGCCGCTCTCCGCGAAGGCACGGAAGAAATCGAAAACTTGTATGACCGCCTCGTCGGCCGTACAGCGTTCGAGACAGTGGCACATCCGGAAACGGGTGAAGTCATGATTGAGAAGAACCAATTGATCACAGAAGATATCGCCCGCGACATCGTCGACGCTGGTATCGAACGAGTTGAAATCCGTACAGCCTTCACATGTAACACGTCACACGGCGTATGTAAGAAGTGCTACGGCCGCAACTTGGCGACCGGCTCGAACGTTGAAGTTGGCGAAGCAGTCGGAATCATCGCCGCGCAATCAATCGGTGAGCCAGGAACGCAGCTTACAATGCGTACCTTCCACACAGGTGGGGTAGCCGGAGATGATATCACGCAAGGTCTTCCACGTATCCAAGAGGTATTCGAGGCTCGTAACCCGAAAGGGCAAGCGGTCATCTCGGAAATTCCTGGTACGGTCATCGACTTTACCGAGTCGCGTGACAAGCGGGAACTCACGGTCGAAGGACTCAGTGAGACTCGTACGTACACGATTCCGTTCGGAGCGCGTTTACGCGTTCAGATCGGCGACACGGTAGATGCCGGGGAAGTCTTCACGGAAGGTTCGATCGATCCGAAAGAATTGCTCACCGTCCGTGGTGTGTCTGGTGTCCAAAACTATCTTCTTCAAGAAGTTCAAAAAGTATACCGGATGCAAGGGGTAGAAATCGGCGACAAACACGTCGAAGTCATGGTTCGCCAAATGCTTCGTCGCGTCAAAGTCATCGAGTCAGGTGACACGCCACTTCTCCCTGGTTCACTCGTCGATATCGGCGTCTTCAAAGAAGCGTGTAAAGACGTACTTCGCGTAGGTAAGAGCCCAGCAACGGCGAAACCGGTCCTTCTCGGAATCACGAAAGCGTCGCTTGAGACAGATTCGTTCCTCTCGGCCGCTTCGTTCCAAGAAACGACTCGCGTGTTGACAGACGCTGCCATCAAAGGCAAACGCGACTATCTTCTCGGACTCAAAGAGAACGTCATCATCGGTAAACTCGTGCCAGCTGGTACAGGGATGCCGGTATACCGTGACGTTAAACTTAAAGAAGATGCGTCGAAAGCCGTCCTCGAAGACGCGAACGTCGAGTAAAAACGTCTTGACAGCACTCTTTGGCGGTGCTACTATGATTTAGTGCCGCCAATCGGTTGTTGTCGATGACAATGGTGTCCAGCAGTCGGCAAGCTACTTGGACGTTAACCGATCTTTCTACGGAAAGGTTTGGCTGCTATTATTGCCACTTTCAAGGTATAACTCACGTTTTTGCGAGGTCATGGAATGCCTACGCCTCGTAAAAGCGTTTCGTTATGACCTTAAATGAACCACCCGGGTCGGTGGGTCTAGAAAATAGCATAATTCAGGAAGGGAGGATCTTCAAAGATGCCTACTATCAACCAGTTAGTCCGTAAAGGACGCAAATCGAAAGTCGTTAAATCTGACTCTCCAGCACTTAACAAAGGTTACAACAGTTTCATCAAGTCACAAACAAACGTGAGCTCACCACAAAAACGTGGTGTTTGTACACGTGTTGGTACAATGACTCCGAAGAAACCGAACTCGGCTTTACGTAAGTATGCCCGTGTTCGTTTGACTAACCAAATCGAAGTGACTGCGTACATTCCAGGTATTGGCCACAACCTTCAAGAGCACAGCGTTGTTCTTATCCGCGGAGGACGTGTAAAAGACTTACCAGGAGTACGTTACCACATCGTTCGTGGTGCACTTGACACTGCAGGTGTGGACGGACGTATGCAAGGCCGTTCTAAATACGGTACGAAACGTCCGAAAGCTGCGAAGAAGTAATTCTCGCAAACTAAACTACTGAAATTTTGAAAGGAGGGTACTCGGATGCGTAAAAACCGTGCAGAACGTCGTGACGTTATCGCAGATCCGATCTACAACTCGAAATTGGTAACTCGCCTCATTAACCGTGTCATGTTAGACGGTAAAAAAGGTACAGCTCAAACTATCATTTACAACGCATTTGGTCTCATCGCTGAACGCTCAGGCAAAGAGCCTATGGAAGTGTTCGAAGAAGCAATGACAAACATCATGCCTGTACTTGAAGTTAAAGCTCGCCGTGTAGGTGGAGCAAACTACCAAGTTCCTGTTGAAGTTCGTCCAGAACGCCGTACGACACTTGGTCTTCGTTACCTCGTGAACTACGCTCGTCTCCGCAACGAGAAGACGATGGAGCAACGTATCGCGAATGAAATCATGGATGCAGCCAATAACACTGGTGCTTCTGTTAAGAGACGCGAAGACATGCATAAGATGGCAGAAGCGAACAAAGCGTTTGCTCACTATCGTTGGTAAGTTAAACGTAAAGACCACTCCACGTCACCAAGCGGTGGCTTAATGGAGTGGCTTTCGGGTATAATCATATCGTGTGCCAGCACACGAAAAACACATGCGGAAGGAGAATACCCAGTATGGCAAGAGAATTCTCCCTAAAGAATACTCGTAACATCGGGATCATGGCTCACATCGATGCCGGTAAAACGACTACAACTGAACGTATTCTTTATTACACAGGTCGTATCCACAAGATTGGTGAAACTCATGAAGGAGCTTCACAAATGGACTGGATGGAGCAGGAGCAAGAGCGTGGAATCACGATCACTTCTGCAGCGACGACTGCACAGTGGAATGGCCACCGTGTAAACATCATCGATACACCTGGACACGTAGACTTCACAGTTGAAGTTGAACGTTCACTCCGTGTACTTGATGGCGCAGTTGCTGTACTTGACGCTCAGTCAGGTGTTGAACCACAAACAGAAACTGTATGGCGTCAAGCGACAACATACGGTGTTCCACGTGTCGTATTCGTCAACAAGATGGATAAGATTGGTGCGGACTTCATGTACTCGGTGAAAACACTTCACGAACGTTTACACGCTAACGCACACCCAATCCAACTTCCAATCGGCGCAGAAGATGAATTCAAAGGAATCATCGACCTCGTCGAAAGAAAGACATACATGTACTCGAACGACCTCGGTACTGACATCGAAGTAACAGAAGGCTTCCCAGCTGATATGGCTGACCAAGCTGAAGAACTTCGTGGTCGCTTGATCGAAGGCGTTGCGGATTACAACGAAGATTTGATGATGAAATACCTCGAAGGCGAAGAAATCTCAATCGAAGAACTCAAAGCTGGTATTCGTCAAGCAACACTTAGCGTTGAATTCTACCCTGTACTTGTAGGTTCGGCCTTTAAAAACAAAGGTGTTCAATTGATGTTGGACGCTGTTGTTGATTACCTCCCATCACCAGTTGATGTCGAGTCAATCAAAGGAATCAACCTCGATACAGAAGAAGAAATCACGCGTGAACCTTCTGACGAAGCGCCGTTCTCGGCACTTGCGTTCAAAGTCATGACTGACCCTTACGTCGGTAAATTGACATTCTTCCGTGTGTACTCTGGTACAGCACAAGCTGGTTCGTATGTGAAGAACTCGACTAAAGGGAAGCGCGAGCGTCTCGGTCGTATCCTTCAAATGCATGCAAACAGCCGTGAAGAAATTCCAATGGTATTTTCTGGTGACATCGCCGCTGCTGTTGGTCTTAAAGATACAACGACTGGTGACACACTTTGCTCAGAGAAAGACAACGTCGTTCTCGAGTCAATGACATTCCCAGAACCGGTTATCTCGGTCGCAATCGAGCCTAAATCGAAAGCAGACCAAGACAAGATGGGTCAAGCCCTCGCGAAACTCGCAGAAGAGGATCCAACTTTCCGCACTGAAACAAACCAAGAGACTGGTCAAACGATCATCTCTGGTATGGGTGAGCTTCACCTTGATATCCTCGTTGACCGTATGCGTCGCGAATTCAAAGTCGAAGCAAACGTCGGTGCACCACAAGTTGCTTACCGTGAGACAATCCGTAGCGCTGCGAAGATCGATTCGAAATTCGTACGTCAATCGGGTGGACGCGGTCAGTACGGTCACGTTGTCGTTGAATTCGAACCTAACGTAGAAGGTGCTGGATTCGAATTTGAGAACAAGATCGTCGGTGGTGTTGTTCCACGTGAATACGTACCAGCTGTTCAAAACGGTATTCAAGAAGCTCTCGAAAACGGTATCCTCGCTGGTTACCCAGTAGTTGACGTTAAAGCTGCCCTCGTCTTCGGATCGTACCACGATGTCGACTCGAACGAGATGGCGTTTAAAGTTGCTGCTTCGATGGCGGTAAAACAACTTAAGGAACAAGCGAAAGCTGTCATCCTTGAGCCAATGATGCGTGTTGAAGTTGTCATCCCAGAAGAATACTTGGGAGACATCATGGGTGACGTCACGTCACGCCGTGGACGCGTAGAAGGTATGGAAGCTCGCGGTAACGCACAAGTCGTTAAAGCGATGATTCCACTTTCGGAAATGTTCGGATATGCAACGTCACTCCGTTCACGTACGCAAGGACGTGGAACGTACTCGATGCACTTCGACCACTACGAAGAAGTACCGAAGTCAATTGCAGAAGAAATCATCAAAAAAGCGAACGGCTAATAACGGTTGTAACGCTGAAATGATTGTTGTAAGCTAAGGAGGACGTATGTTAAAAGTAGCCTACGTCTTCCTAGTTAAATAAAAAATTAATTGTCTATAGAGGAGGAATCTAGAATGGGTAAAGAAAAATTCGACCGTTCTAAACCGCACGTTAACGTTGGTACAATTGGCCACGTCGACCACGGTAAAACAACTTTGACTGCAGCGATTTCAGCTGTACTTTCAAAAGCACAAGGGAAAACAGCTACAAAGTTTGACGCAATCGATGGTGCTCCAGAAGAGCGCGAGCGCGGTATCACAATCGCAACAGCTCACATCGAGTACGAAACTGAAAAACGCCACTACGCACACGTTGACTGCCCAGGTCACGCTGACTATGTTAAAAACATGATCACTGGTGCTGCACAAATGGACGGCGCGATCCTCGTTGTTTCGGCAACAGATGGCCCAATGCCACAAACACGTGAGCACATTCTTCTTTCACGTCAAGTAGGTGTTCCTTTCATCGTAGTATTCATGAACAAAGTTGACATGGTTGACGACGAAGAGCTTCTCGAACTCGTTGAGATGGAAATCCGTGAACTTCTTTCTGAATATGACTTCCCAGGCGACGACCTCCCTGTAATCAAAGGTTCAGCACTTGGCGCGCTTAACGGCGAACCACAATGGGAAGAAAAAATCATGGAACTCATGAACGCAGTTGATGAGTACATCCCTGAGCCTGTTCGTGACACGGACAAAGACTTCATGATGCCAGTTGAGGACGTATTCTCAATCACTGGTCGCGGTACTGTAGCGACTGGTCGTGTTGAGCGTGGTATTCTCCGCGTCAACGACGAAGTTGAAATCGTTGGTCTTACAGAAGAAACTAAGAAAACTGTATGTACTGGTGTAGAGATGTTCCGTAAGCTTCTTGACTATGCAGAAGCTGGCGACAACATCGGTGCTCTTCTCCGTGGTGTATCACGTGAAGACATCGAGCGTGGACAAGTACTTGCTAAACCAGGTACAATCACTCCGCACTCTAAATTCAAAGCTTCAATCTACGTTCTTTCTAAAGAAGAGGGTGGCCGTCACACGCCATTCTTCGCGAACTACCGTCCGCAGTTCTACTTCCGTACAACTGACGTAACAGGTATCGTTCACCTTCCAGAAGGTACTGAAATGGTAATGCCAGGAGACAACATCGAGTTGACGATCGAATTGATTTCTACAATCGCGATCGAAGACGGAACACGTTTCTCAATCCGTGAGGGTGGCCGTACTGTAGGTGCTGGTTCGGTAACAGAAATCGTCGAGTAATCGATGTCTTAAGCAGTCCGCATTTGCGGGCTGCTTTTTTGTTTTTTGAAACGAAGTGATAGGATAGGAGATAGGATTGTAGGAAGGAGAATCGATGATGGAAAAGCAAGTGGAGACGCTTTGCCGGTTGAACGGCGTTGCCTGCCGCTTTGGCGGGTCAAGTCTACTCAAGCATCACGGAATCGTCGAGATGGCGCGTGACTTAGATCTATTCGTTGAGCCTGACCAGTTCGAGACGATTGACCGTGTGCTCAGCCGTGCCGGAAAAAAAGAAGAGTCTGGTCCGCACGACGAGTATATGACGACGTACTTTGGCGAATATACGTTTGAAGGCCAGGACATCGACGTGATGGCTAGTTTTCGGATGCGTTGCACGGACGGGATTTATACGCATCCTTACATTGAACCGGACGAGAGTTGGATGCATCTTGAAGAGTGGGTCGTCCTCTATTCAGTGATGGGGCGGGAAGAGAAAGTCGACAAGCTGCACGAATACTTTATGACGCACCCGTTCAACAACTCGATTGTGCAAACGTGTTTGAAACGAGCTCCGGCATCGGTCGTCGAAGCCGTCACTGAGCAGTTTAAAGAGTATATGAAACGCTAGGAAGAGTTGGCATGGGCCTTCTTTTGAAAAATAGTTCAACAAAAGAAGGAAAAGAACTTGCAAAAGGATTCGAATCTTGTTACATTAGTGAACGTTGAACAACTCATCAGACATCCGGCACGATCGAAAAAAATCAAATCTTGCATTTGTTTTGCAGATTCGATATAATGATTAAGTGTTTGTGCGAGTGGTGAGAGACTTTACAGCAGAAAATGGGTCCTATCGTTGATTTGCAATGATCGGATGCCTCTGCTGACACAAGCACGCTGCGATGAAGCGGGAGGTTATGACACGCCAGGCAGCTTTGCCATGGCCGGTGTGGAAATTTCCGCTGAGAACTGTCTATTTTTAAAAGTAGGCGACAAAGGAGGGAAACTTACATGGCAAATGAAAAAATCCGTATTCGCTTAAAAGCATACGACCATCGCGTTCTCGATCAATCAGCTGAGAAAATCGTTGAAACTGCGAAACGTTCAGGTGCGAAGGTCTCGGGCCCAATCCCGCTTCCAACTGACAAATCGATCTACACGATCCTTCGTGCGGTCCACAAGTATAAAGATGCTCGTGAACAGTTCGAAATGCGTACACACAAACGCTTGATCGACATCGTTAACCCAACACCAAAAACGGTTGATGCGCTTATGCGTCTCGAATTACCATCAGGTGTTGACATCGAAATCAAACTTTAATTCTTCATATAGTAGATACTAGCCAGAAGAGACAATAATTATTAAACAGGAGGTGTATCTCATGGCTAAAGGAATCTTAGGAACAAAACTTGGTATGACTCAAATCTTCAACGAAGCAGGCGAAGTCGTACCGGTAACAGTAGTTGCTGTCGAAGGAAACGTCGTGCTTCAAGTTAAAACACTTGAAACAGACGGTTACGAAGCAGTTCAACTCGGTTTTGGAGACATCAAAGAATCACGTCAAAACAAACCGGCAAAAGGTCACGCTGCGAAAGCAAGCGCGACACCTAAGCGCTTCATGAAAGAAATTCGTACTTCAGTAGAAGGATACGAAATCGGTCAAGAGATCAAGGCGGACATTTTCGCTGCAGGTGAATTAGTGGACGTAACAGGTACTTCAAAAGGTAAAGGATTCCAAGGTGCGATTAAGCGTCACGGACAATCACGTGGACCAATGTCCCACGGTTCGCGTTACCACCGTCGCCCTGGTTCAATGGGTCCTGTAGCGCCTAACCGCGTATTTAAAGGGAAGCTTCTTCCTGGTCAAATGGGTGGCGAGCGTAAAACGATTCAAAACCTTGAAATTGTCAAAGTTGACGTGGAACGCGGCCTTGTACTCGTTAAAGGCGCAATCCCAGGCGCTCGTAAATCGAACGTCATCATCAAGACAGCTGTCAAAGGTAACTAATTAACTGCACGGAAAGGAGGAATTACGAATGCCTAAAGTAGCTTTGCTAAACCAAACAGGTTCACAAGTTGGCGAAATCGAATTGGCTGAAGCCATCTTCGGTATCGAGCCAAACGAATCAGTACTTTATGACGCGATCGTCATGCAACAAGCATCACGCCGTCAAGGTACTCACGATACGAAAGGTCGCTCGGAAGTACGCGGTGGCGGCCGTAAACCATGGAAACAAAAGGGAACTGGTCGTGCGCGCCAAGGTTCGATCCGCTCACCACAATGGGTTGGTGGTGGAACAGTCTTCGGTCCAACTCCACGTTCATACTCTTACAAGCTTCCTAAAAAAGTTCGTCGTCTTGCACTTCTCTCGGCTTTGTCGTCGAAAGTACAAAACAACGAAATGATCGTCCTCGAAGGCCTTGCTTTCGATGCACCAAAAACAAAAGATATGGTCGCAGTACTTCTTGGCCTATCAGTAGAACGTAAGGCTCTTGTAGTCACAGCGGACTACAATGAGACTATCGCTCTCGCAGCTCGTAACATCCCAGGAGTGACTGTAATCGAGGCAGCGGGCGTTAACGTTCTTGACCTCATTGCTAACGATAAAGTCATCTTCACTAAAGATGCGGTTGCGAAGGTAGAGGAGGTGCTTGCATAATGGCTCAAGCATACGATATCATCAAACGTCCGATCATCACTGAGCGTTCAGTTAGCCTCATGGAAGCTAACAAATACGTTTTCGAGATCGAAGTTAAAGCGACTAAATCACAAGTGAAGCACGCTATCGAAACAATTTTCAACGTGAAAGTTGCTTCGGTAAACACAATGAACATGAAACCGAAAGCGAAACGTGTCGGTCGTCACTCTGGTTACACATCGCGTCGTAAAAAAGCGATCGTAACTCTTGCTGAAGGCAACACAATCGACTTCCTCGGTTAATTTACTACCTTAGAAGAAAAGGAGGGAATCCTCGATGGCAATTAAAAAGTTTAAGCCGACCACTAACGGTCGCCGTAACATGACATCTCTCGACTTTGCAGAGATCACAACGAACCGTCCTGAGAAATCGTTAACTGAAAAGCTTTCGAAAAAAGGCGGTCGTAACAACCAAGGTCGTTTGACTGTACGTCACCAAGGTGGCGGGCACAAACGTAAATACCGTATCATCGATTTCAAACGTAACAAAGATGCTATCATCGGACGCGTTGCTACGATCGAATACGATCCAAACCGTTCAGCTAACATCGCCCTCATCAACTATGCAGATGGTGAGAAACGTTACATCCTCGCTCCTAAGGGCATCAAAGTAGGCATGGAAATCATGTCTGGTCCTGAAGCGGATATCAAAGTGGGGAACGCTCTTCCACTCGTAAACATCCCTGTCGGTACTACTATCCACAACATCGAGCTTAAGCCTGGTAAAGGCGGTCAGCTTGTTCGTGCGGCTGGTGCATCGGCACAAATCCAAGGACGTGACGGCAAGTACGTCATCGTTCGTCTTCAATCAGGTGAATCACGTTTGTTCCTCGGCACTTGCCGCGCGACAATCGGTTCAGTTGGTAACGAAGAACACGAACTTGTAAACATCGGTAAAGCAGGACGTTCACGTTGGTTAGGCAAACGCCCAACAGTACGTGGTTCTGTAATGAACCCGGTTGATCACCCACACGGTGGTGGTGAAGGTCGTGCGCCAATCGGTCGTTCGGGCCCACTTACTCCTTGGGGTAAACCAGCTCTTGGTTACAAAACTCGTAAGAAAAACAAATCGAGCGACATGTACATCCTTCGTCGTCGTAAGAAATAATTATTACATGATTCTTGGGCGGTTCGAAAGAGCCGTTCCCGAATCATTCCAAAGGGAGGTTCTATCATGGGTCGCAGCTTGAAAAAAGGTCCATTCGCAGATCACCATTTGCTCGCTAAAGTTGACAAACTTAACGAATCTGGTGAGAAGCAAGTCATCAAAACTTGGTCACGTCGCTCGACAATCTTCCCAGAATTCATGGGTCACACGTTCGGTGTACACGATGGTCGTAAACACGTACCAGTATTCGTGACAGAAGACATGGTCGGTCACAAACTTGGTGAATTCGCTCCAACACGCACGTACAAAGGTCACGGATCAGACAAGAAAACGAAACGGTAATCTGAGGGGAGGTCAAATCCATGCAAGCTAAAGCATCAGCTAATATGGTCCGTCTTGCTCCTCGCAAAGCACGTCTCGTTGTAGACTTAATTCGCGGGAAACAAGTCGGCGAAGCGCTCTCTGTCCTTGCTCACACGAACAAGGCAGCGTCGCCAATCGTTGAAAAAGTATTGAAATCAGCGATCGCTAACGCAGAGCACAACTACGATATGAACATTGAGAACCTTGTTGTATCTGAAATTTTCGTCAACGAAGGTCCAACACTCAAACGCTTCCGCCCACGTGCGATGGGTCGCGCAAGTCGTATTAACAAACGCACAAGCCACATTCACATCGTGGTAACTGAGAAATAAGGAGGGATATGTAGTGGGTCAAAAGGTAAATCCGCACGGTTTTCGCGTTGGTGTTATCAAAGACTGGGATTCGCGTTGGTACGCTGAGAAAGACTACGCAGATCTCCTTCATGAAGACTACGTTATTCGTGAATACATCGAAAACAAAATGAAGGATGCTAGTGTGGCTAAAGTTGAAATCGAACGCGCTGCAAACCGCGTAAACATTTCGCTTCACACTGCGAAACCAGGTATGGTCATCGGTAAAGGTGGTTCGGAAATCGAGTCACTCCGTAAAAATATCACAAAGCTTGCTGAAGGCAAACGTGTTCACATCAACGTTGTTGAAGTGAAAAACGCGGATGCAGTCGCTAAGCTTGTTGCTGAAAACATCGCTCGTCAATTGGAAGGCCGTGTGTCATTCCGTCGTGCAATGAAACAGTCAATTCAACGTTCGATGCGCACTGGCATCAAAGGGATCAAAACAGAAGTTTCTGGTCGTCTTGGTGGCGCTGATATCGCTCGTTCAGAGAAGTACTCAGAAGGATCAGTTCCGCTTCATACAATCCGTGCCGACATCGACTACGGAACAGCTGAAGCTGACACAACTTATGGTAAAATCGGAATTAAAGTATGGCTTTACCACGGAGAAGTTCTTCCAACAAAAAACACTAAATAATAAACACTCTTTCAGGAAGGAGGCAACACACTATGTTGTTACCTAAACGCGTGAAATATCGTCGTGTACACCGTGGTAAAATGCGCGGAAATGCAAAACGCGGCACAACAGTACATTTCGGTGAATTCGGTCTCCAATCGCTCGAAGCGAGCTGGATCACAAACCGTCAAATCGAATCAGCACGTATCGCAATGACACGTTATATGAAACGTGGCGGTAAAGTGTGGATCAAGATCTTCCCACACAAGCCGTACACTAAAAAGCCTCTCGAAGTTCGAATGGGTTCGGGTAAAGGTGCTCCAGAAGGCTGGGTAGCTGTAGTTAAGCCTGGTAAAGTAATGTTCGAAATCGCGGGTGTATCTGAGGAAGTCGCACGTGAGGCACTTCGCCTTGCAGCGCACAAACTTCCAGTGAAATGTAAGTTCGTGAAACGTGAAGAAAATGGTGGTGATACGAATGAAAGCAACTGATCTCCGTCAATCAACAAATGAAGAGCTCAACGGTAAAGTAGGCGAGTGGAAAGAAGAACTCTTTAACCTTCGTTTCCAATTAGCTACAGGTCAGCTTGAGAATCCTGCTCGTATCCGTGAAGTACGCAAGTCGATTGCGCGTGCTAAAACGATTCTTCGTGAACGCGAACTCGGCATCAACAACGGCTAATCTAATCGGATTATTGAAGAGGAGGTAACACTCATGGAACGCAATAAGCGTAAAGTACTCACTGGACGCGTCGTGTCTGACAAAATGGACAAAACGATCGTCGTTGCAGTTGAAACAAAAGTACGTCATAAGCTTTATGGAAAACGTGTAAACTACACGAAGAAATTTAAAGCGCACGATGAGAACAATGTCGCTAAAGTAGGCGATGTGGTCCGCATCGCGGAAACACGTCCGCTTTCTAAAGACAAACGTTTCCGTCTCGTAACAGTAGTAGAAGAATCAGTAATCATCTAATAACAGTTCGGATCTATAAACATCCGGAGGGAGGTACACTCGCATGATTCAACAAGAATCTCGCTTGAAAGTAGCAGACAACTCTGGCGCGCGTGAACTGTTGACAATTAAAGTCCTCGGTGGTTCAGGTCGTAAGACTGCAAACATCGGTGACATCATCGTCGCGACGGTAAAACAAGCAACACCAGGTGGCGTTGTTAAAAAAGGTGACGTTGTCAGAGCAGTTGTCGTTCGTACAAAACGCGGCGCTCGTCGTAAAGATGGTTCGTACATCCGTTTCGATGAGAACGCAGCAGTCATCATCAAAGATGACAAGAGCCCACGCGGCACTCGGATCTTCGGGCCAGTTGCACGTGAACTTCGTGAAAAAGAATTCATGAAGATCGTTTCGTTGGCACCGGAAGTACTTTAATTTCCAATTTCAATCCTATAAGGAGGTGCGCAAAACGATGCATGTTAAAAAAGGCGATACAGTCCAGGTAATGTCTGGTAAAGATAAAGGCAAGCAAGGGGTTATCCTCAAAGCTATGCCAAGCAAGAACCGCGTAGTCGTTGAAGGGGTTAACGTGATGAAAAAACACGCTAAACCATCACAAGCGAATCCACAAGGCGGTATCCTTGAAATCGAAGCACCAATTCACGTCTCGAACGTCATGCCAATCGACCCTAAAACGGGCAAACCAACTCGCGTTGGTTTCCAAGTAGTCGATGGTAAAAAAGTTCGTGTCGCGAAATCGGGCGAAGTACTCGATAAATAAGAACAACGTGACGAAAGGAGGTCCATTCGACTATGAACCGTTTGCAAGAGAAGTATAAAAGCGACATCGTGAAAGCGATGATGGATAAATTCAACTATGACTCGGTTATGCAAGTGCCACAAGTCGACAAGATCGTCATCAACATGGGTGTAGGTGACGCTGTTTCGAACTCGAAAGCTCTTGACATGGCAGTGGAAGAATTATCAATTCTTTCAGGTCAAAAACCACTCGTAACGAAGGCTAAGAAATCAATCGCTGGTTTCAAACTTCGTGAGGGCATGCCGATCGGTGCGAAAGTAACACTTCGTGGCGAGCGCATGTACGATTTCCTCGACAAATTAGTAACTGTTTCACTTCCACGTGTACGTGACTTCCGCGGTGTATCGAAGAAAGCATTCGACGGACGCGGTAACTACACGCTTGGTGTGAAAGAGCAGCTTATTTTCCCTGAAATCGATTACGATAAAGTAACTAAAGTACGCGGTATGGATATCGTTGTTGTTACAACAGCGAACACAGACGAAGAAGCACGTGAATTGCTCACACTTCTCGGAATGCCATTCCAAAAATAATAAAGGGAGGTCGACAACATGGCTAAAAAGTCAATGGTGAATCGCGAGCAAAAACGCGAGAAACTCGTTGCCCAGTACGCTGAGAGACGCGCGCAATTAAAAGCTGAAGGCGACTACATCGGACTCAGCAAATTGCCACGTAACTCGTCACCTGTACGTCTTCATAACCGTTGCCGTATCACAGGTCGTCCACATGGTTACATGGGTAAATTCGGGATCAGCCGTATCAAGTTCCGTGATCTTGCATACAAAGGTCAAATCCCTGGTGTTAAAAAAGCAAGTTGGTAATCCACTAACAGTGTGAAAGGAGGTACATCGCATGGTAATGACAGACCCTATTGCAGATATGCTTACACGTATCCGTAACGCTAACATGGTTCGCCATGAAAAATTGGAGCTTCCAGCTTCTAATATCAAACGTGAGGTTGCAGAGATCCTCAAGCGTGAAGGTTTCATTCGCGATGTTGAATATATCGAGGACGCTAAACAAGGTACACTTCGTCTTTTCCTTAAATATGGAGCAAGCAACGAACGTGTTATCACTGGTCTCAAACGTATTTCGAAACCAGGTCTTCGTGTATATGCAAAAGCAGATGAAGTACCAAAAGTACTCGGAGGACTCGGTATCGCAGTTCTTTCGACATCAAAAGGTCTTATGACTGATAAAGAAGCTCGCCAACAACAAGTCGGCGGCGAAGTGCTCGCCTACATCTGGTAAGTCACTTTTCTAACAAGAACGGAGGTGTAATCAATGTCACGTATTGGTAAAAAACCAGTTACGATTCCAGCTGGCGTTACTGTAACGGTTGCAGAAGGCAACATTGTCACAGTAAAAGGTGCTAAAGGTGAACTTTCGCTTTCAGCTAACCCAGCCTTGGAAGTCAAAATTGAAGAAAACGAACTAACTGTTGTTCGTCCGGATGACTCGAAAGAGAACCGTACGATCCACGGTACGACACGTGCCCTCATCGCCAACATGGTGGAAGGTGTGTCTAACGGGTTCCAGAAAACACTTGAGATCTCAGGGGTTGGTTACCGTGCTGCTAAGCAAGGTAACAAACTCGTCCTCAGCCTCGGTTACTCGCATCCGATCGAGTACGTTGCTGAAGAAGGTATCGAGATCGAAGTTCCTTCAAACACGCAAATCATCGTAAAAGGTATTAGCAAAGAGCGCGTCGGTCACGTTGCAGCTCAAATCCGCTCGTACCGTGCTCCAGAACCTTACAAAGGTAAAGGTGTTCGTTACTCTGATGAACGTATTCGCCGTAAAGAAGGTAAGACTGGTAAGTAATTCGTCACGAAATGAACGGAAAGGAGTGGCATAAATGATCACAAAAGCAGATAAAAATGCAGTTCGTAAGAAACGTCATGCTCGTGTACGTCGTACGATCACCGGGACGGCAGCTCGTCCACGTTTGAACGTATTCCGTTCGAGCAAGAACATCTACGTACAACTTATCGATGACGCGTCACAAACAACGCTTGTGTCAGCATCTTCGAAAGATAAAGCACTCGATCTTACAAACGGCGGCAACGTTGAAGCAGCGAAAGCTGTTGGTAAACTTGCAGCTGAACGTGCACTCGAGAAAGGTATCGACACTGTTGTGTTCGACCGTGGTGGATACCTCTATCATGGCCGCGTCAAAGCTGTTGCAGAAGCAGCTCGTGAAGCGGGTCTTAAATTCTAACAAAAAGGAGGGGACACTCGATGCGCCAGTTAGACGTTAACATGGAACAACTTGAAGAACGCGTTGTTACCGTAAACCGCGTCGCGAAAGTTGTGAAAGGTGGCCGTCGCTTCCGTTTCGCCGCTCTCGTAGTCGTAGGTGACAAAAATGGTCACGTCGGTTTCGGTACAGGTAAGGCACAAGAGGTGCCAGAAGCGATCCGCAAGGCTATTGAAGCCGCTAAGAAAAACATGGTTCAAGTACCAATGGTTGGTACAACAATTCCACACGAAATCACAGGAGTATACGGAGCAGGTCGTGTATTCATGAAACCTGCTTCTGAAGGTACTGGGGTTATCGCCGGTGGTCCAGTTCGTGCAGTGCTCGAACTTGCAGGTGTAGGTGACATCCTTTCGAAATCGCTTGGATCAAACACACCGATCAACATCGTCCGTGCGACGGTCAAAGGCTTGACAGAGCTTAAAAAAGCAGAGGAAGTTGCTAAACTACGCGGTAAAAGCGTAGAAGAACTTCTTAAATAAGGGAGGGAACTAGACATGGCGAAACTCGCAATCACCCTCACACGCAGCACAATCGGTCGTCCCGAGGATCAGCGTGTAACAGTACGTACACTTGGTCTTCGCAAAATGCATCAAACCGTCGTTGTCCCTGACAACGTCGCGATGCGTGGTATGATCAAAAAAGTGTCGCACCTTGTGACTGTAGAAGAAATTAACGAATAATATCGATTTTAATAATAAGGAGGTGCCACTATGAAACTCCATGAATTGAAGCCAACTCCAGGTTCGCGTCACGAACGCAACCGTGTCGGTCGCGGTATGGCGACTGGTAACGGTAAAACTTCTGGCCGTGGACATAAAGGTCAAAAAGCTCGTTCAGGCGGTGGCGTTCGTCCAGGGTTCGAAGGTGGACAAAACCCACTTTACCGTCGTCTTCCAAAACGCGGTTTCAACAACCCTACTCGTAAAGAGTATGCAGTTGTTTCCCTAGACACGCTTAACCGTTTCGAAGCAGGTACTGAAGTCACTCCAGAACTCTTAATCGAGACTGGTGTCGTCAGCTCTGCTAAAGACGGAATCAAAGTACTTGCTAACGGCAAGCTTGAAACAAAATTAACTGTTAAAGCCAACAAATTCTCGGGTGCAGCGAAAGAAGCGATCGAAGCAGCTGGCGGTTCAGTTGAGGTGATCTGATGTTTCAGACGATCTCCAATATGTGGCGCGTGAAAGATATTCGACAGCGTATTCTCTTCACACTCGCAATCATCATCATTTTCCGCATCGGGGCCCATATCCCGGTGCCGATGGTGAATACGGATGTGTTGCGTTTTGACTCAGGAGGTCTACTCGACTTCTTGAACTTGTTTGGAGGAAATGCTTTACAGAACTTCTCCCTGTTCGCAATGGGGATCATGCCGTACATCACGGCATCGATCGTTGTACAACTTTTACAAATGGACGTCGTTCCGAAGTTTGCCGAATGGGCAAAACAAGGCGAGTCCGGGCGTAAGAAGCTAGCGACGGTCACGCGCTATGGGACGATCATGTTAGGGTTTGTCCAAGCGACATCACTGTCGTTCGGATTTAACCGCCTCTACCCAGGTCTCGTCAATGAGACGTGGGGAACGGCAACCTATTTCGTGATCGCGATTGTACTTACTGCAGGTACGGCGTTCTTGATGTTCCTCGGTGAGATGACAACGGAGAAAGGTGTCGGGAATGGTATTTCCGTCATCATCTTCGCGGGTATCATCGCTGGGTTCCCAAGAATCTTCACGCAGATTTACGAGACGAAGCTCCAAAATGCTGGAGACGCGTTATTCATTAACATCGTTTACTTGGCTGTGCTATTGCTCGTTATTCTTGCTGTGACGGTTGGGATCATTTATGTTCAACAAGCGGCACGTAAGATTCCGATTCAATACGCGAAGCGCACGGCGAACCGTACCCCTGTGGGCGGTCAGTCGACGCACTTGCCAATCAAGCTAAACGCTGCTGGTGTCATCCCGGTTATCTTCGCGATTTCCTTCATGGTGACACCGCCAACTGTTGCAAGCTTCATTGCTTCTCCGGAAACGACGCAGAAGTTGCAGACTTACTTCGATACGACATCTCCAATCGGAATGTCAATCTACGTAGCGCTCATCATCGCGTTCGCTTACTTCTATACATTTATTCAGGTCAACCCAGAACAAATGGCAGAAAATCTGCAGAAGCAAGGTGGCTATATTCCTGGGATTCGTCCTGGGGCGCAAACAGAACAGTACATCACGAAGTTGCTCTATCGATTGACTTTCTTCGGAGCGATTTTCCTATCGCTCGTTGCGATCATGCCGACAATCTTCATTAAGCTTGCCGGTCTCCCAACTTCGGTGCAAATCGGAGGGACGAGCTTGTTGATCGTAATCGGGGTAGCCCTCGAAACGATGAAACAAATCGAAAGTCAACTCGTAAAACGACACTACAAAGGCTTTATCCGTTAAAGCGGAAGGAAGGGCTCTCCCTTCCTTCCTGTCGTGTTTACGATGTGTTGTGAAAATCAAAACTGGAGGCTAACTGAGATGAATCTAGTACTCATGGGCTTACCGGGTGCAGGGAAAGGGACTCAAGCGGCTAAAATCGTCGAAGAGTACCAAATCCCACACATTTCGACAGGCGACATGTTTCGTGCGGCAATCAAAGGCGGAACGCCACTTGGTAAAGAAGCTAAATCGTTCATGGATAAAGGGGAACTCGTACCGGATGAGGTAACAATCGGAATCGTACGTGAACGCTTGAGTCAAGATGATACGAAAAACGGCTTTTTACTCGATGGATTCCCGCGTACTGTTGCTCAAGCAGAGGCACTCGAAAGTTTGCTTAAAGATTTGGGGAAACAGATCGACCACGTCGTCAACATTGATGTGGCTGCGGAAATTCTCGTTCCGCGTTTGACAGGTCGTTGGATCTGCCCGACGTGTGGAGCGACATATCATGTGATCTTCAATCCACCAAAAGTGGAAGGCATCTGTGATGTGGATGGGTCGGCACTCATGCAACGTGAAGACGATAAAGAGGAAACGGTTCGCCGTCGCCTTGACGTCAACATCGAGCAATCGAAACCACTTATTGACTTTTATGCAGAAAAAGGGTATCTTCGTACATTGGATGGAGATCGTCCAATCGATGTCGTTTATGCCGATGTTAAAGCGTTACTCGGTGATACTGAATGATCATCACGAAGACGCCTCGAGAAATTGCGATTATGCGTGAGGCTGGGCAAATTGTTGCTCGAACGCACCAGGTGCTCAAAGAGCACATCAAACCAGGTATTACGACGCTAGAGCTCGACCGGATTGCGGAAGATTACATTCGCAGCCAAGGTGCGACACCGTCGTTCAAAGGCTACAACGGTTTTACCGGTAGTGTTTGCGCTTCAGTGAACGAAGAACTTGTTCATGGAATTCCCGGAGAACGGGTATTGAACGATGGAGATATCATCTCGATCGACATCGGTGCCCACTATAACGGATACCATGGAGATTCCGCTTGGACTTATCCAGTGGGAACAATCTCAGAAGAGACACAGCGGTTGCTTGACGTAACCGAAGAAAGTCTGTATAAAGGATTGGAGCACGCCAAGGCTGGACTGCGATTGACAGACATTTCGCATGCGATTCAAGCGTATGTTGAATCTCATGAGTTTTCTGTCGTCCGTGAGTATGTCGGTCATGGTGTCGGTCAAAATTTGCATGAAGAACCGCAAATTCCGCACTATGGTCCACCGGGGAAAGGGCCGCGCCTAAAGACTGGGATGACGTTAGCCATTGAACCAATGGTCAACGCTGGTCAACGCTATGTTCGAACGCTGGCTGACAACTGGACAGTTGTGACAGTGGACGGTAGCATGTGCGCCCACTTTGAGCACACCATCGCCATCACAGACGATGGATACGAGATTTTAACGAAACTCGATTCCGGTGAATGAGGCTCTATTGTTGCGTGCTGATCCGTTATGGATCCTTCTCTCACAGTACTGTACAATAGATCGTCTGTGCTCCTAAATATCTTCATATAGAAAGGGGAATAAATGATGGCGAAACAAGATGTCATTGAAGTGGAAGGCACTGTTATCGAACCACTTCCAAACGCAATGTTTAAAGTGGAGTTAGAAAACGGCCACACGGTGCTCGCGCACGTCTCAGGGAAAATTCGGATGCACTACATTCGAATCCTTCCAGGCGACCGCGTAACTGTCGAGTTGTCTCCGTACGACTTGACTCGCGGGCGAATCACGTACCGTTATAAGTAACTCCGATTTTTCCAGGAGGAGGGTATAATCATGAAAGTAAGACCGTCGGTAAAACCGATTTGCGAAAAATGTAAAGTTATTCGCCGTAAAGGAAAAGTAATGGTAATTTGCGAAAACCCGAAACACAAACAAAAACAAGGTTAATCTAAGAGGAGGTGCACACATGGCACGTATTGCTGGTGTAGATATTCCGCGCGAAAAACGTATCGTTATTTCGCTCACATACATCTTTGGTATTGGTAAAACAAAAGCACAAGAAATCTTGAAGACTGCAAACGTATCTGAAGATTCACGCACACGTGATCTTACAGAAGACGAAATCAACCGCATCCGTGAAGCAATTGACGGAATTAAAGTTGAAGGTGACCTTCGTCGTGAAGTTTCACTCAACATTAAGCGTTTGATCGAAATCGGCGCCTACCGCGGTGTCCGTCATCGCCGTAGTCTCCCTGTTCGCGGACAAAACACGAAGAACAACTCGCGTACTCGTAAAGGCCCACGCCGTACAGTAGCGAACAAGAAGAAGTAAAGGAGGGAATTGAACAATGGCGAAACGTAAGCAAAATGTACGTTCAAAACGTAAAGTCAAAAAGCATATTGAAGTCGGTGTGGTACACATCCGTTCTACATTTAACAACACAATCATCACAATCACTGACACGCAAGGTAACGCGATCTCATGGGCTACTTCTGGTAACCTTGGATTTAGAGGATCACGTAAATCGACACCGTTCGCAGCACAATTGGCTGCTGAAACTGCAGCGAAAGTTGCAATGGACAACGGTATGCGTACAGTAGAAGTTAACGTTAAAGGTCCTGGTGCTGGACGTGAAGCGGCAATCCGTGCCCTCCAAGCTACTGGTCTTGAAGTAACTGCAATCCGTGACGTAACACCTGTTCCGCACAACGGTTGCCGCCCTCCAAAACGTCGCCGCGTATAATCGTTTGTGCGTGTGATGGGCTTACCTAGCACGAACAACATATACAATGCAGCGCAAGCTGCGTGGCAGGATACACTCAAGGAGGGGTTCAGATGATCGAGATTGAAAAACCAAAGATCGAAACGGTCGAAATCAGCGAGGATGCTACGTTTGGTAAATTCGTGGTGGAACCGCTTGAACGTGGATATGGCACTACTCTCGGCAACTCACTGCGTCGAATTTTATTGTCATCGCTTCCTGGTGCAGCGATTACGGCGGTTCAAATCGATGGCGTACTTCACGAGTTCTCAACGATTGACGGAGTCGTCGAAGACGTCACCCAAATTGTTTTAAACCTCAAGAAGTTAGCGCTCAAAGTGTACTCGGAAGAAGAGAAAACGCTTGAGATTAACGTTTCAAGTGCCGGTGCTGTCACTGCGGCAGACATTACCCATGATAGCGACGTTGAAATCTTGAATCCTGAGCTCCACATCGCGACTCTCGCTGACAATGCGACGCTTCGCATGCGTTTGACTGCTCGCCGTGGTCGTGGTTACGTCCAGGCAGAAGATAACAAACGTGATGATATGCCGATTGGTGTCATTCCAATCGATTCGATCTATACACCGATTCAACGCGTGAACTACGAAGTAGACAAAACACGTGTCGGTCAAGATGCTAGCTTCGATAAGCTTCTATTAGACGTGTGGACAGATGGTTCAATCCGTCCGGAAGAAGCAGTATCGCTTGGAGCGAAAATTTTGACAGAACACTTGAATATCTTTGTTGGTTTGACTGACGAAGCTCTCAACGCAGAAATTATGGTCGAGAAAGAAGAAGACCAAAAAGAAAAAGTACTTGAAATGACGATCGAAGAACTCGATCTCTCAGTTCGTTCGTACAACTGCTTGAAGCGCGCCGGCATCAACACTGTTCAAGAACTCGCAAACAAATCAGAGGAAGAGATGATGAAAGTCCGTAACCTCGGACGTAAATCACTCGAAGAAGTTCAACTCAAGTTGGACGAGCTCGGTTTGGGCTTGCGTAAAGAAGACTAAGTTCAACCGAAGGAGGGAAATGTAATGGCTTATTCGAAACTTGGCCGTACAAGCTCGCAACGCAAGGCTCTTTTGCGTGATCTTGCAACTGACCTTATTATCAACGAGCGCATTCAAACAACTGAACAAAAAGCGAAAGAACTTCGCCCAGTCGTTGAAAAATTAATCACTCTTGGAAAACGTGGCGATCTTCATGCCCGTCGTCAAGTAGCTTCATTCGTTCGCAAAGAGAGCGCTGGAGAGAAAAACGCAATCCAAAAATTGTTCGAAGACGTGGCACCACGCTACGCTGAACGTCAAGGTGGATACACACGCATCATGAAAGTCGGCCCACGCCGCGGTGACGGTGCGGAAGTCGTAATCATCGAACTCGTCTAATTCATTAGGCAGTCAACAGGGCATGCGGTCACGTATTGCCCTGTTTCCACATCGGAAAGGAGTCGACAGATGGAATCTCAAATTATGGTACGTGATGTCGTGTTTCGTTACCCGGGACAAACCGAGCCAGCCTTAGACGGGTTGTCACTCGATGTATACAAAGGGGAATGGCTCGCCATCGTTGGCCATAATGGTTCCGGCAAGTCGACTTTGACGAAGTTGTGGAACGGGCTTTTGCTTCCTCAGGAAGGAGAGGTCCGGGTTGAGACGCTCGATCCGACGGACGCCACAGACGTGTGGGACGTTCGTAAACGGATCGGTGTCGTCTTCCAAAATCCCGACAATCAGTTTGTCGGGGCGACCGTGCGCGATGATGTGGCGTTCTCTCTCGAAAACATGGGACTTCCACGTCAAGAAATGGTTCGTCGAATTGATGACAGTCTAGCGCGCGTTGGATTATCGGAACTAGCGGACCGTGAACCGCATCAGTTATCCGGTGGACAAAAGCAGCGTGTTGCGATTGCTTCGGCTCTCGCAATGCGCCCGCATGTCCTCGTGCTCGATGAAGCTACCTCGATGCTCGACCCGATTGGGCGTAAAGAGGTGTTACAAACGGTACAACAGCTCGTCTCAGAAGGGATGACCGTTGTCGCCATTACACACGAGCTCGACGAAGTGTTGTTTGCCGACCGTATCATTGCCTTGTCTAAAGGGAAAATTGCAATGACCGGTACACCAGAAGACGTGTTTAGAAATCCGGAAGCGTTACGTGCCATCCAATTGGATGTGCCGTTTATCGTACGGATGCAACTCGAACTGAAGGAACGGGGCATACCACTCGATCGTCTGATGCTACAACATTCGGAGTTGGTGAACCATCTATGCCGATTAGCATTGAAGAAGTGACTTACCAATATCAATTGAATACTCCGTTTGAACGAACCGCGCTGCGCGATGTGAATGTATTTATTCCGTCGGGGGCGCTTGTTGCGTTTCTTGGCCATACCGGCTCTGGGAAATCGACACTCGTTCAGCACATGAACGGCTTACTGCGACCGACAAAAGGTCGTGTCGTCGTGGATGACATTACAGTACGTGCGATTACGAAGCGTCGCGATAAAAAGCAAAGTTTGCTTCCGCTTCGACGCCGCGTTGGGCTCGTCTTTCAGTATCCCGAGCATCAACTGTTTGAAGAGACGGTCGAACGCGACGTGATGTTTGGTCCCCGCAACTTCGGTGCGACGGAGGCCGAGTCGAAAGAACGGGCTCATGCGGCCCTGCGCCTTGTCGGTCTCGATGAAACGTTATGGGACCGTTCCCCGTTCGATTTGTCGGGCGGACAGATGCGACGTGTCGCGATTGCGGGCGTGCTCGCGAGCCGTCCGGACGTCTTAGTCGTCGATGAACCGACGGCAGGACTCGACCCGCTCGGCCGTCAAGACATGCTGGCGCTGTTTAAACGTTTAAAAGAAGAACTCGACTTGACGCTCATCCTCGTCTCGCATGACATGGATGACGTGTTGACGTATGCGGAACGTGTCGTCGTCATGGAACAAGGACAAGTCGCCTTCGATGGTGACCCGTTCGAACTGTTCAAGGACGAGTCACTCGTTCGCTCGTTGCAACTCGACGTCCCGAACGTGCTTCGGCTCGCGCTTGAACTCGCACCGACGTTCGGGGTCGAGCCTCCATCCCTTCGGACGGAAGTCGAACTGGCGGACTGGATTGCGGCCGAGTTGAGAAAGGGGGGAGCCATATGATTATCGGGCAATACATTCCCGGTCATTCATGGCTGCACACACTTGACGCTCGGGCCAAAACGCTGTTCATCCTCGGGTTTATTCCAGTCGTCTTCTTGGCCGACAATTTGTGGACGAACGTGTTTTTACTCGCGTTCACGTTATTCGCGGTCAAATTGTCTCAGTTGTCATGGCGCTATTTATGGAACGGGTTGAAAATGATTTTATTTTTGATCGTGTTCACACTCCTGTTGCAACTGTTCTTCAATCGGGAAGGGACGTTGCTCGTTTCACTCGGTCCGTTCTCGATTTATTCGGAAGGGGTGAGAATGGGCTTGATCGTCTCGCTCCGTTTCTTCTATCTCGTCATGTTGACGACGCTCGTCACCTTGACGACGACGCCGATGGAACTGACCGATTCGATTGAAGCTGGTCTTCGTCCCCTCGAACGCATACGAGTGCCGGCACACGAGATCGCCCTGATGCTGTCCATCTCGCTTCGTTTCTTGCCGACGCTAGCCGACGAGACGGATCGCATCATGAAGGCGCAACAGGCGCGAGGCGTCGATTTAAAGAGTGGTCCGATTAAAGATCGGTTAAAAGCGGTCGTCCCGCTCATGATCCCATTGTTCGTGTCCGCGTTTAAGCGGGCTGAGGACCTTGCCACGGCGATGGAAGCCCGCGGGTACCGTGGGGGTGAAGGGCGGACGAGGTGGCGTGAGATGACGTGGGAACGACGCGACACAGGATTGTTGATCGTATTTGTCTGCTTGACACTCATTTTGATTGGATTGCGAGGGATAGGATGAGACGGGTTAAATTGACGATTGCTTATGATGGGACGAATTATGCGGGTTATCAAGTCCAGCCAAACGGCAATACGGTTCAGGCCGAAGTCGAGACGGTTCTTGCGAAGATGCATGGTCAAGCGATGAAAGTTGTCGCTTCTGGGCGGACGGATGCCCGTGTTCACGCGAAAGGTCAGGTCATCCACTTCGATACGCATTTATCGATGCCGGCAGATCGCTTCGTCAAAGCGTTGAACGCGATGTTGCCAGATGATATCCTTGTTTGTTCGGCCGAAGAAGTAGATGCTTCTTTCCATGCCCGCTACGGTGCGAAACGGAAAGAGTATCGTTACTTCATTCGCACTGACGTCGATCCGTTCCGCCGCCATCATGCCGTGACGGTGACGTATGCGCTTGACCGGGAACGGATGCGTCAAGCGCTCCGGTCACTCGTCGGGACACATGATTTCACTTCGTTTTCGGTGACGAAGTCAGAAGTGGTGGACCGTGTCCGCACGATTTATGAAGCGGAACTCGTTGAGGTGGGAGACGAAATGTACTTTCGGTTCGTCGGATCCGGCTTTCTGTACAACCAAGTCCGGATTATGGTCGGTACGTTAATGGAGGTTGGCAGAGGGAAGTATGAGCCGGCCGATGTGAGTCGAATGCTCGCGGCGAAAGACCGCCGCAGTGCTGGGATTACGGCTCCACCGCACGGTCTATATTTATGGAATGTGAATTATAAAAAAGTAGATTGACATTCCCCTTGTAAAAACGTATCATATTCATTGGCATTTCATTTTCACATTGAGAGATGAACCACAATCTTAGCCCCGTAAACTAGGATTATGATAAAGCATCAAACAAGCATTAAAAAATTCAAATGAACAGACATTTTAGGAGGTATTCCACATGCGCACGACATTCATGGCTAAAGCATCTGAAGTAGAACGCAAATGGCACCTTATCGATGCAGAAGGCAAAACACTCGGTCGTATGACTAGTGAAGTAGCATCACTTCTTCGCGGTAAGCACAAGCCAACTTTCACACCACACGTTGATTGCGGAGACCACGTCATCATCATCAACGCTGAGAAAGTCAAATTGACTGGTAACAAACTGAACGACAAGATGTACTACCGTCATTCAGGTCATCCAGGCGGCTTGAAATCACAAACTGCAAAAGAGCTTCTTGCAAAACGCCCAGAGCGTATGCTTGAACTCGCGATCAAAGGGATGCTTCCAAAAGGATCACTCGGTCGTCAACAATTCACTAAACTCCACGTTTACGCTGGAGCTGAGCACAACCACGAAGCACAAAAACCAGAAGTTTACGAACTTCGCGGTTAATCGGGACACAAGGAGGAACTAAACGATGGCAGATGTACGTTACTACGGAACTGGCCGCCGCAAGCACTCGGTGGCTCGTGTTCACCTCGTTGCAGGTGACGGCAAAGTTGTTGTAAATGGCCGTGATATTTCAGAATACTTCGGTCATGAGACTTTGATCATGATGGCAAAATCACCACTCGTATTGACTGAAACAGAAGGTAAATACGATATCATCGTTAACGTTAACGGTGGTGGATTCACTGGACAAGCTGGAGCGATTCGCCACGGCGTATCACGTGCGCTTCTTCAAGCGGACCCAGAATTCCGTCCAAGCCTCAAAGAAAAAGGCTTCTTGACTCGTGACGCACGTATGAAAGAGCGTAAAAAATACGGTCTTAAAGCAGCACGTCGCGCACCACAGTTCTCGAAGCGTTAATCTTCGAACAGTTTGGTCTAAACTCTCCGCCCTTTATGGGCGGAGAGTTTTTTTGTTGCTCGAGAAATAGTTGGTTTTCGTTCCCTCAAGAAAACGCTTTTTTTGATATACTGTTATCGAGACAGAAATTAGGGGGAAATGACATGCTTACAGTAGAACAAGTTCGTGAAGAATTAGCAGGGTTGGTCGATCCGACGATCAATCGTACGCTTGGAGATACAGCTGGCGTGAAAGACGTCCGAATTAAAGAAGACTATGTCAGCGTGAAAGTGGCACTCGGTCAGACCGGGAGCGGAGAGCAGCTTCAGCTGCAACAAGAGATCGTCACATTGTTGAAAGGAAAAGGCTTTAAGACGGTCGGCCTTCGTTTCGAAGCGCTAAATGACGAAAGTTTACAAGAAGCGACAAAACCGGCTATCCTTCGTGAAAACTCAGGAACGACGTTCATAGCAATCGCTTCAGGAAAAGGCGGCGTCGGGAAGTCGACGGTGTCGGTCAACTTGGCGGTCGCGTTAGCACGTGCCGGTAAAAAGGTCGGCTTGATCGATGCCGATATTTACGGGTTCAGCGTCCCGGACATGCTCGGGATTGAAGAACGTCCCGTCGTCCGAGGTGAAAAAATCATCCCGGTCGAGCGGTTCGGGGTAAAAGTCATCTCGATGGGCTTCTTCGTCGAAGACAATGCGCCGGTCATCTGGCGCGGACCGATGCTCGGGAAGATGCTCAACAACTTCTTCAATGATGTGGAGTGGGGCGACCTCGACTACTTGTTGCTCGATTTACCGCCAGGGACAGGTGACGTCGCGCTTGATATCCACTCGATGCTCCCGTCATGCCAGGAGTTGATTGTAACGACACCTCACGCGACCGCTGCTTTCGTCGCGGCTCGAGCGGGTGCGATGGCAATCAAGACGAACCATAAAGTGCTCGGAATCATTGAGAATATGGCGTACTTCGAGAGTAAGGTAACGGGCGAGAAAGAATACGTCTTCGGTTACGGCGGCGGCGAAAAATTATCAGAAGCGCTCAAGAGTAAACTGCTCGCGCAAATCCCGCTCGGTCAGCCGTATGACAACGAAGACGACTTTGCGCCTTCGGTCTACCGGGATGGGCATCCGTTTGAGACAACATATGATGAATTGGCGCAATCGGTCATTCAACAAATAGAAGGGTGAATGGTTAGCAGATGAAAGTACAAGGTTTTTTACGTTTGTTTTGGACGACGCTCGTTTTCGGGACGCTATTTGGGTTCCTGATGAATATACTCGCCAATCCGGGTTATTTGGTCAGTCAGTCGTGGGAAGCGATCGTGACGGCACTCAGTTACTCGAGCACGTGGACGGGAATCAGTATGATGGGCTTTTTTGCCTACTTGATCGTCCACCGAGTCGGCTTGGATTTATTCCGCGGAGCGAAACTGTGGAATCGAGTTCAAGTGCTCTTGATTGTATTCGCGTTATTTGACGCGGTCTATCTACGCATGCTCGCATTTGGAAATGATCACATGTGGCGTTATATCGGAGAGATGCTCGTCCTAGTCGTCGTGTCGTGGATCGTAGCGACGAGCAAGGCGAGACAGACGAATGCGAGTGCATTTATCCCCGCGCTCTTCTTGATGATCGTCATTACGTTGATTGAGTGGATTCCGGCACTGCAAGCGACAGATGAGATCGCTCTTCTATGGCCGGCACTTGCGACGCTCGTGTTCGCCAACGCTTACCAAGTGTTGATGCTTCATCGCTTCCAAGCGCCAGCGCACGGTGAAGCAGTGTCAAAATCGAATAGTGGTCCTAAAGAGTCATTAAAGACGAAGAAACGCGTCTCGTCCAAATCGTCGTAATGTTCTCTTGCCAGTGATGAGCTCAGGTGATTTCGCCTGAGCTTTTCCATTGGTTAAGAAGGGAGTCCACGGCCAATTTAAGCGTATCGAAATAATTTTTGAAGCAATCAAAGTTTTTTTAGAAAAACAGTTGACGAATAGTGCAGGCATTGATATATTAATAAACGTCGCTGCTGTTCAAATTTGAGCAACAGAAAAAAAGTGAAAAAATAATAAAAAACGGTTGACTTTAAAAAGTGAACTCGCTATTATTAAAAAGTCGCTAACACGACAACATTTGGTCTTTGAAAACTGAACGATGAGGCAAAAAAAGTTTTACAAGTTTTGATTGAAGCGCAAGCTTCGTCATTTTCAAGAGCTATATCAAATTCTTTGGAGAGTTTGATCCTGGCTCAGGACGAACGCTGGCGGCGTGCCTAATACATGCAAGTCG
>NZ_SJUT01000010.1:0-57307 GCF_004336795.1 Exiguobacterium sp. SH4S7 | reverse complement strand
GTGGATGGTGATGCGGTCCTCGAGCAGCTTGTTGTAGACGAAGCGGGCGCAGCCGATCGTCCTGACGAGGAACTCGGCCTGTGCCGCCGTCGGGTGGAGCCTGTATTTGTAGCCCTTCAGCATGTCTCCGCCTCCTCTCGGCCGATGATCGTGATGAACGTCTTCCTCATCCGATACCCGCGGCGGGGGAAGGGAAATCTGACGGAATCACGAACTTCTGTTCGTCATATCTGTCACAGGGGTGGCCAAGAGGTTTATGTACGGGCGATCCATCTCCCACCTACGCTGGGCTTCGCCCCAGACGCTTAGAGGTGGGAGAATTCTCGCTTAATTATGTTAAAAATGAAAAAACGACCATTGGGACATTCAGGGATTGAAGTATCGGAGATCGGCTTTGGAGCATGGCAGTTAGGTAATGAAAAAGACTGGGGCAAGATGACGGATGAAGAAGCGATCCATTTAGTGGAACAAGCAATGGATGAAGATTGCACGTTTTTTGATACGGCACCAAACTATGGAACCGGGAAAAGTGAAGAGTTGATCGGAAAAGCCGTTAGAGGAAAACGAGATCAAGTCGTCATTAGTAGTAAGGGCGGCCATCATTCAAATGGAGAGCTGAACTTTGAACCAGAGCAGTTACGGTTATCTGTCGAAAGTAGTTTACGCAGATTACAGACCGATTATTTAGACTGCCTCTTACTACATAATCCTCCGTTCTCAGCGCTAACTAGTGAATCTCCGCAGTTTGAGTTACTAGAACAGCTAAAAGCTGAAGGGGAAATTAAAGCGTATGGGGCTTCGGTTGATACGGGAAAAGAAATGACCGAATTAATCAAGCATACCGACAGTCAGGTGATTGAGGTCATGTTCAATATGTTTCATCAGGAACCAGCCGAGTCAATCAAGCTGGCATACCAACAAGGCGTCGGAATCATTGCCAAGATTCCACTCGATTCAGGTTGGCTAACTGGAAAGTATGATCGTCATAGTAAATTTAGCGGGATTCGGGACAGATGGAGTGAAGAAGAAATTCAGAGAAGAGCTCGATTGGTAGAAAAAGTTCGTCTCATTCTTGGAGAAGAACGCTCGATGGTACAAGCGGCACTCCAATATGTTCTCTCTTTCGAAGAAGTGTCTACCACCATTCCTGGGGCGAGAAATATTGCACAACTGCAACACAATATTTCTGCATCAGAAGGTGAGCTGTCGATGAAGGTGTTAAATGAGCTCCATAAACTATGGGAAGAAGAAATAAGTGGTTCGAAGCTGCCGTGGTAATTGAAGAAGGTCGGCGGATGTGTCGGTCATATCGGATCAATCGGAATGAATCATAGCATAAATAAACGAAATGGCGGACAGATTTACAATTACGATATCGTAGATCTGTTTTGGCTGTTTTTAGCTAAAGAATAATTCTGCATTGATTTAAACAAACCTCATAAAATCTATTTTAACTTATTAAAATTTGTATTTATTTATAAAAGATAAAAAATGTATACTTGATATAAGGATAAAAATTACATATTTTATGAGGAGATATGAACGTGAAAAAAATGATGGTAACGAGTCTGGTTTTAGTGCTGATTATTGTAATAGCCGGTTCGATTATTCTATTCCAATTTAAACCGTTTGAACTCACAACGAATAAGAGCTCTGATACATCTTTAGTTCAGGACAAAATCGTAGAATTGTCAGAACTGGCAACATTGAAATATGAATATAGCCAAGTCATTGTGAGTCGAACTAATAGAGAGGTTTCTCTTGTGGGATTATCGGACATAAAATTTGCTGAAGCAATTAGGCTAATTGAGTATTCTGGGTATTTGAAAGCAGGGACTGATTTCTCCAATATTCAATTGTCATACGACGATGCAGATGACCGCATGTTAGTACGAGTTCCAAAATCTAAAATTCTTGATAACGTTGCCGAAACTGAGAAAGCTAAAGTAGAAGATGTAAAAGGTAATATTTTTTCAGACTATCCTACTCAGACGATATTTGATGAGATCAATGCTGAGAAAGAAAAGGTTGAAAAGAAAAAGGTTGATCAGGGATTCTTAGAAGAGGCAGACAAAGCAGCGGAAAAATTATTGACTTCTTTTTTGAACTCTAACGGATATGAGAATGTTACGGTTAAGTTTTATTAAAATACAAACTAACTTCATAAATGTATTAATGCTCACGCTAAAAGGGAAATCTACGTTGTAAGTGTAGATTTCCCTTTTTTATCTATCATTTTTCATCTACTAAGAGCGCCAACAATGGAGCTGTAAAGTTATCAAATTTAGCCTTGTCATTAAGTGAAATCCAGGCTACATCAATAATGTCGTTATTAACTTCATTATCCAAGTCAATGCAAAGGTCTCCGCTAATAATTTCCGCAACGAAAGTGTATTTGCTTGAGTTTTTAAATAGTAGTCTATTTATTTTCACATCGTATCCTGTTTCTTCTTTTACTTCTCTGATACAAGCTTGTTCATGAGTTTCAGTTCGTTCAACACCACCGCCAGGAAAATTCCAAACAATATCTCCTCTTTGAACGTATTGCTTGACCATCAAAACTCTATTTTCTTGTATTACAACGGCTTGAGCAATCATCATATTATCTCCTTTTGGCGAGCAAGTTTTAACCGATTTACAGTTGTATAACTTGATTTTTGACATGCTGAAATAAGATTTTCTCGACTTTTCTTTAATTAAGTAGCACAGTTCTTCCATATTTATTTGATGTTTAACGGACTCGTCGGATGTTTTGAACCGTAATCAATCCAAGTACTATGATGGCAGTGAGACCGAAAAACGTTAACATGAAATAGAGAGGAGCTCCCGTCGTTCCGATAACGACCTCGTTTTGAAGCATTTCGACGTTGTTCGCTTGTGACACGATGTCAGGCTCATACCGGGCCGTCCGAATGAGTCCGATTGTGAACGTTCCAACGAAGTAAAGCAGGTGGAGCAGGGTAGATATGAGAACCCCAAGTTTGATTGTTTTCAAAAGGACACTCCTTTTTGTAAAATCATGTATAACGATAGTATAGCGAGGATTTCCTGAAACTTACAGATGGGGAGTGAGGACAATCGAGACGATTTACTTAGCAGGAGGTTGCCTATGGGGCGTCCAGGCGTTCATCAAGACGCTACCTGGTGTCATTGAAACGGAAGCTGGACGTGCGAACGGGACGACGAACACGCTTGATGGGGACTATGATGGCTACGCCGAATGCGTCAAAACAACGTTTGACCCAGAAGTCGTTACGATGGATGAATTGATGGATTACTTGTTTGAGATCATCGACCCGTATAGCGTCAATCGTCAAGGCGAGGACGTCGGGGAGAAGTATCGGACCGGTGTCTATAGCGAGGATCTTCGGCATGTGGATGCGGCCCGTGCGTTTATCCACAGACGGCGTGATGTCGACCGGATTGCGCTCGAGGTGTTGCCGCTCACGAACTACGTACGGAGTGCGGACGAGCATCAAGACCGGTTAGAACGCTGTCCGGACGATTATTGCCATATCCCGCAAACGTTGCTCGATAAATACAAATAAGAGCCGACACAGCGTTGTGTCGGCTCTGTTTCGTTAATCGCGTGTGAGGACGTTGACGAGCAACTGATGCACGACGTCATGGTCGCGCACGTCATGCAGTTTGTAGTCTTTCCCGGGCAATGTGTACCATTCGGCCGCCCCGACGTATGTGATGGCGAGTTCGAGCGTGCCGTCTTCCTGACACGTCGTCCGTAATTCGAGTTCGCCGCTGATGACGCCGACTTCTTCAGTCATAACGCCATGTGAGGCTTTAAATGTAGAGGAATGTTGATTCATAGCAGACTCCTTTCTGAATCAGTAAATGCAAGCGTTGATGGCGGTTTGAAGGGCCGCTTTCTCCGACGACTGCAGGCTTAGTCCCCAACGGCTCTTCGTCTCGACCCACATCTTCGCATAAGCGCAGCGTGCCCCGGTCCGTGTCGGCTGCCATGTTGACGGATCTTGGTCACCTTTTGAGCGGTTCGAGCTAGCTGAGACGGCAATGAGCTGCGGGCCAGTTAAATCGTTGGCGAAACTTTGACGTTTCGTCGTCGTCCAACTGTTCGCGCCTGAACGCCATGCTTCAGCCAAAGGTACGACGTGGTCGACATCGAGGCTAGATGGCGACGTGAATGTCACCCCATCATAGTAACTGTACCATGACCCTGACGTGACCGGGCAGTCGCCGACGTAGGAGTCCGCGTCGCGTTTCAAGACGATTTGACGTGTATCACAACCGTTGCCTTGACCGCTCCAGTGCGGGAACAAGTCACGGCTATAACCGGTCATCGTACCTTCAGTCTTGACCGTTAACGCGTTCAGCTTCGTGAGGGCGTTCGACTTCGACGGGATGCCCGGCGGGAGCGCCGAAGCGGTCGGTGTGGTTAAGTGAAGCGACGTGACGACTAGAACGATGGCGAACAAAGAACTGATGCATTTTTTGAGCATGTTTGTGCCTCCTAGTATGTATGACGACTGGGTGAATCACATCCAGAATTGCTTGATGCACATCGAATATACATGGCGAAACATGAAGAAATACTGAAATTTACAAAAATGAATCAAAAGATTAGAAAAGTTGAGGTTTTAGACATAAGACATGACATCAGACGTCCCGGCTTTAGAACTACTGACATACGCGCGAGCAACAACTATTGGTATAATGAAGTCGGTTTGTAGTCAAGAACGAAGGAGTTGGGACAGATGAATCAAAAAGATATCGCGGCAATCCGCAAGCATTTCAAGTTGAATGCGGAAGCGGTCAAAATCGCTGAAATTTATAATATTTATATCCGCCAAGACAGTAACGAGATCTTTCACGAAGAGATGCGTTCGTTCCCGTTTTTGGAGCAAGAGCATCAGGAACTGTTTTTGACGAGTTTTAAGAAAGTACTCGGCGGCAAGCTCGACGAGAAGCTGTTTGAAGTGAAGTTCCAGACGCCGGAAGCGGGGCAGACGGACCATACGCAAACGTTGTTGTACAAAGGATTGAAAACGGAAGACACAGAAGACTGGGCAGCCTCGATGCAGAAAGTCGCATTAAAGATGGTCCAAGACGCTCCGTTTGAGAAAGATGTCGTCGTCACGTTTATTCGCTTCCAATACAATAAACCGACACGTCGTCATTCCGAAGAGACGGAAATCGACATGCGCGACGAAGTATACACGTCGCGGTTCATCCTCGGCAGCATCAACCAGACCGAACTGCCGAAACAGTCGCTCGTGTTCGACTTTATCGAGCGGGAGTACAAATCGAACGTCTTCATCAATCCTGTCATCAAACTCGACGCACCCGTCGGCGGTTTCTTGTTCCCGTGTTTCACCGACAACGCGGCCGACGTCAACCATATCTTGTATGCGGCCCAGAAGGCGCACCAACCGGACTTCCGTTTCATCGAGAATGTGTTGAACGGCACCGAGATCGTGACGGCCGTCGAAGAGAAGGCGATGTTCGAAGAAGTCGTCAAAGCTGTCATCGGCGAAGAAGTCAACTTGGCGACGCTTGCGACGGTGTATGACGAGATCAATCAAATCATCGTCGCCGAAGCCGAGCGCGAAGAGGAAGACCAGACGGTGCCGATGATGGATGCCCGCACGGTCGAGATCGTGTTGAAAGCGAGCGGCGTCGAGGACGTAACGACAGAAAAAGTCGAAGCGGCGTTCCAGCAAGTCGTCGACGACCGGCAGTACGAGATGAAGGCGAGTAGCGTCATCCCGAAATACACGTCGAAATCGATCAAAATCAATACGAAAGTGGCCAACATCGCCATTAGTCCGCAAGACTTGAAATATGTGAAGCAAGTGAACTATAAAGGGAGACCGTGTCTATTGATCGAAGTAGAAGACGACACGGAGATTGAGGGGTTCAAGTTGATCTCTGAAGAACTGCTCGACTAATTCATTCTGGTTGAAGGAAATCGATGGCTCCCGACAGATCGGATTGAACATAGGCTGGTAGCGTTCAATAGATGGATGTTCTACATTAGAGAAGATAAAGGCTCAGGCGCAATCGCCTGAGCTATTTTTATGACAATCAGGTGAGGAAGGTTGAATTCAAGACGTGTTATCGGTATGATTCTGTTGAAAGCGTTCTCTCGAAACCGTTATTTTTTTACTGTTTTCCGAAAGCGCTTTCGATAACGTGGTCAAAACACAAAAAGGCCCGGAGAAATCAAACTCTCCGAGACCTGGATTGGTTATTTATGTGCTTTACTCACTTTTAGCTTTTTGCCTTTAATCGGTGTCGACTCCATCGCCTGGAGGACGACTGAGCCTTTCCCGTTTAAGATGTCGACGTACGTCATCTGATCGGTGATCGTAATGATGCCGATGTCTTCAACGGTCACACCTGGGATTTTGGCGATCGTGCCGACGAAGTCGATGGCACGGAGTTTTTTCTTCTTCCCGCCGCTGAAGTGAAGCTTCAGGATGTCTTGGTTGATGCGCGCTGTCTTGTTGTTACGGACGACGCGTCGACCGCTCAACTTCTCTTCGAACGCCGCTTTGCCGCGAGCGACTTGTGCTTCGGTCGGGGCGTCCATCGTCGGAATCTCGAACTTGATGAACGCTTCGATGGCGCGAACGAATTTACCTTCATAAGGAGTCGCGAGCGTAAGGGCTTTCCCTTTGTTACCGGCGCGGCCTGTCCGTCCGGTCCGGTGCACGTAGCTCTCTTTTTCCATCGGGACGTCATAGTTGATGACGAGATTGACGTTATCGATATCGATGCCGCGTGCCGCGACGTCTGTCGCTACGAGATAACGGAAGTTGCCCGTCTTGAACCCTTCCATGACGGCGAACCGGTCTTCTTGCTCAAGTCCACCGTGGAGCCGTTCACAAGAATAGCCGGCCTTATCGAGCTCGCCATACACGGTGTCGACATGTTCTTTCGTCCGGCAGAAGATGAGACAGCTGTCAGGATTTTCGACGACAGTGATGTTTTGTAACACCGACAACTTGTCTTCATTGCGGACTTCGATCAAGCCGTGCTCGATCGTCGAGGCCGTGACGCCAGCAGACTCGATCGAGATGCGGGTCGGCTCGTTCATGTGTTGTTTGCACAGACGCTCGATGTCGTTCGGGAACGTGGCCGAGAACACCATCGTCACGCGGTCGGTCGGTAGCTTTTGAATGATGGCTTCGACGTCGGCGAGGAAGCCGCGGTTCAACATCTCGTCCGCCTCATCGATGATCAAGTACTTGATCTGGTCCAAGACGAGCGTTTCGCGTTCGATATGGTCCATGACGCGTCCCGGTGTCCCGACGACGATATGCGTCTTCTGTTTCAAGTCTTCACGTTGTTTTGAGAACGGTTCTTTCCCGTAAACGGCAGTCGCCTTGATTCGTTTGAAGCGGCCGATGTTCGTCATGTCTTCCCGGACTTGGACGGCGAGCTCGCGTGTCGGTGTGAGAATTAACACTTGTGGTTTGTTTTCTTCCCACGCGATCATTTCAGTGATAGGAATGCCGAATGCGGCCGTCTTGCCGCTCCCGGTCTGCGCTTTAACGACTAAATCTTGGTGCTCAAGTGCGAGCGGGATGACTTTCTGTTGCACTTCTGTCGGTGCCACGTACTTCATGATACCGAGTGCGCGTTGGATGTCTTCACTTAAGCGGTAGTCCGCAAAGTTTGGTTGATTCATATGTTTACCTCGTTTTCGTGTAAGAAACTTCTGTTGTAGAAATTTTCATTAGCAATTTAGTTTACGTCTCATTATACACGAAAGGGAGCGGTTCGTCGTTCATCCGTGAAATCGAGCGAGAGCGAAGGGGGAGAGGTCGAACTGACTTTTACCGTCTAACGCTAGTTACGTCAACACTTCACCGATGATACTGTCGAATTTGAAGCCGTGTCTGAAAAAGTAAGATTTAAGTCAACAGGTAAAGTTGTCATCAGCAAGGTAGCGGTGATTGAGAAAGGAGCATTCAGTTCATGTCGACTCAAAGTAACTCATACGAACGGTTAGTTGACGAGTTAAGTGCAGTACATATTCGTGAGACGATTGATGGCGTCGAGACGACAATCAAACCGATCCCGGACTTAAACAAACAAGGCGACCTCGACCCGCGTGTGTTGGCGAACAAAAATCAACACGTAACGGGCGATGAGACACCGGCACCGTTTGACCTTGAGGCCGTCCGCGCAAGTATGGGCTGGCCGAACCGTGACGTGACGACACGTCCGATCACGACGGAATCAATCTCGATTCCAAGTCTTGAAGGCGACATCCCGGCCCGACTCTATCGGCCCGAGTCAGACGAGCCGTTACCGGCCGTCCTGTTCTTCCATGGCGGCGGCTTCTTTGGCGGGACACTCGATACGGTCGAGAACCCGTGCAAAGCGCTCGCTGAGAAAGCGAACGCGGTCGTCGTCTCGGTCGACTATCGGCTCGCGCCGGAGCATCCGTTCCCGGCTGGCTTACATGATTGCTTTCAAGCGGTCAAATGGGTATACGACCAGGCCGATGAGCTCGGGGTGTTGCGAGACAATATCGCCGTCGCGGGCGACAGTGCCGGGGGAAATTTGGCGACCGGCTGCTGTTTACTCGATCGTGCGCAACAGACGAGCATGATCAGCTTCCAGGCACTCATCTATCCGGTCGTCAATTTAGGTTCGGTCCCGACAGATGATTACGCATGGGACATCGCACAATACGATATCCGACATCATCACGACTTGATTCGCGGGATGGTGCTAGCGTTCAGCGACGCGGATTCGATGTTCAACAACATTTATTTACAAGGTGCGACCGACGTGACGCATCCGCTCGTATCGCCCTTGTTGGCGGACGACTTGAAGAACCTCCCGCCCGCGCTTATCGTGACGGCGGAGTACGATTATTTGCGCTTAGAAGGCGAGGCGTATGCGCGGAAACTCGCGCGCGACGGCGTGAAGACGAGACTGATCCAATACCGAGGGATGGACCACGCCTTCATCGATAAAATCGGGGACTATCCGCAAGCTGAAGACTGTATGAACGAAATCGCAAACGAAATGAAGGAGCTGACAACATGAAACTTTACACTTTGAACTGGGATACGTATAAACAACTGGCGCGAACGGCGGTCGCCGAAGGGGCTGTCCTCTTAAAGAACGAACAGACGCTGCCGATCCAGGCGGGGACGACCGTGTCCGTGTTCGGCCGCAGCCAATTCAATTACTATAAGAGCGGGACCGGCTCAGGTGGGATGGTCAACGTCTCCCACGTGACGAGTCCGCTCGAGGCGCTCCAAGCGAGTGAAGGCATCCAGCTGAACGAGTCGCTCCTTCAGACGTATGAGGCGTGGGTCGAAGAAAACCCGTTCGACAAAGGTGTCGGCTGGGCCGGGGAACCGTGGTCACAGCCGGAGATGGCCGTCACGGACGCGCTCGTCGCGGAAGCGGCAGCCAAGTCAGATATGGCGCTCATCATGATCGGGCGTACGGCGGGTGAGGACCGTGACAACACGGCCGACCCGGGCAGCTACTTGTTGACCGAGATCGAGCACGAGTTGATTGAGAAAGTGTCGAAGGCGTTTACGAAGACGGCCGTCGTCTTGAACGTCGGCAACATCATCGACATGAAGTGGGCGACGGACTATGAGCCGAGCGCGATTCTTTACGCATGGCAAGGGGGATTAGAAGGCGGGACGGGACTCGTCGATGTACTCACAGGCAAAGTCAGCCCGTCCGGCAAGTTGACAGACACGATCGCCCGGTCGATTGACGACTATCCGTCGACGAAAAACTTCGGTCATGCCGACAAAGGAATTTATCAAGAAGATATTTATGTCGGCTATCGCTATTTCGAGACGTTCGCGAAAGACGAGGTGCTCTATCCATTCGGTTTCGGGTTGTCGTATACAAGTTTCAGCACGGAAGTCGTTGAAGCGAGTGAACAGAACAGTTTGATTACGATCAACGTCGCGGTGACGAACACCGGGGCAGTTGACGGGAAAGAAGTCGTGCAACTGTATGTCGAGAAGCCGCAAGGCGTCCTCGGTAACCCGGCGCGCGCCCTCGTCGCGTTCGATAAGACAGGTCTGCTTGCACCAGGAGAGCGGCAAACGCTCGAATTCTCCGTCCCGGTCACGGACTTTGCGAGCTATGACGATCGTGGCGTCACCGGACACGCATCGAGCTTTGTCTTAGAAGCAGGGACGTACCGGATTCACGCTGGGACGGACGTCCGTTCAGCTGTCGCGGTCTTCGACTATGAGCTCGCCGAACTACAAGTCGTCGAGACGCTCAGCGAGAACATGGCGCCGGTCACACCGTTTGACCGCATCAAGCCGGTCGCAAGCGGTCAAGGATATGAAGTCAGCTATGAAGAAACACCGCTGCGCCAGGTTGACGTCGAGGCACGTTATCTCGCCGAACGTCCGATGCAGCGCCATCAGACAAGCGACAACGGCTTGAAGCTGACGGACGTCTATCACGGGAAAGCCGAGCTTGAGACGTTCCTCGACCAGTTGACGGATGAGGACCTCGCCTGTATCGTCCGCGGACAAGGCATGAATTCGCCTCGCGTGACACCAGGGACGGCCGCCGCGTTCGGCGGCGTGTCGGACCGTTTGAACGAGCTCGACATTCCGGCCGCTTGTTGCGCGGACGGTCCGTCTGGTATCCGGATGGACATCGGCACGAAGGCGTTCGCGTTGCCGAACGGGACGCTGTTGGCGTCAAGCTTCAACGTGGCGTTGATCGAAGACCTGTTCGAGATGACGGGACTCGAGATGCGGAAAAACCGCGTCGACACGTTGCTCGGACCAGGGATGAACATCCATCGTAATCCGCTTAACGGACGGAACTTCGAGTACTTCTCGGAAGATCCGCACGTGACGGGCAAGATGGCGATCGCCCAGTTGAACGGGATGCACCGCGTCGGCGTGACCGGTACGCTCAAACACTTCAGCGCCAACAACCAAGAAGCGCACCGCCACGACATCGACTCGGTCGTCTCGGAACGGGCGTTACGCGAGATTTATTTGAAAGGGTTCGAGATGGCGGTCAAAGAAGGCAAGGCGACGTCGATCATGACGACGTACGGTGCCGTCAACGGCGTCTGGACGGCCGGGCTATATGATCAGAACACACGTGTCCTTCGCGACGAGTGGGGCTTTGAAGGCATCGTCATGACCGACTGGTGGGCGAAAGTGAACCACCATGAAGATGAGCCGGCGAACCGTCAGAACACGGCGGCGATGGTCCAGTCGCAGAACGACTTGTACATGGTCGTCGACCGTCCGGATACGAACTCGTTCGACGACAATACGGGAGCGGCACTCGCTGCCGGTACGTTGACGCGGGCGGAACTGTTGCGGAGTGCGGCGAACATTTGCCGCTTCGTCTTGCAGTCTCCGGCGATGGAGCGTCTGCTCGGGCTTCATGACGGTTCAGTCGAAGTGATCGGACTCGACGAAGAAGCAGGACAAACGATCGATTTCGATGTGACGTATCAGCATCTTGCGAACGGAGAGAGCGTCAGCTTGATCGACGCGGACACATCGACGGGGAACACACACGTCTTCGCCGTCTCGGTCGATGAGACGGGCACGTACGACGTGACGATCACGGCCCGTTCAGAAGCAGGAGAGCTCGCTCAAATGCCGGTGACGCTATTTGCGAACAACATCCCGGGTCCGACGTTCACGTTTAACGGAACGGGCGGGGAATGGGTGACGCAGACGAAGCAACTGTTCTTCTTGAACCAACACAACTACTTGCAACTCTACTTCACACTCGGCGGTCTCGACGTGAAAGACATCACGTTCACGCTCGCTGACTCGTTCAGCATGAAGAACGGATAATTGGAAAACGCCGTCTCGGAAACGAGGCGGCGTTTTAATATACTTTTAAGGATTACTGTGGTGATTCATGGCACTGAGAAGCCACGATTGTCACACATCCAGTTGCAGGATAATTTTTGTGAACGTTTTAAAATCATCGATGTGCTTTTCGAGAATCGCTTCAAGAATTTCGAGTTGGAGTGCTTGGTAGTCGTGGACGGCGATATTACGGAATCCGACCATGTTCATGAGCGTCTTCGCTAAGGCATTATCAATGATACCTGCTTCCTCGAGCATGATGAACCCGTCCCGGCTCGCTTTGGGTACGCCCAACTTCTTTTGACTGACTAGGTACATCGCGATATCGATACTCGCTTCACAGGCGCGTTGGATGTTGAGAATGATACTGTCTTGCTTCGTGAAATCGTTTAGGTGATCTGGATTATCGTCATACACGTCATGGATTCGCTGAAGACAGCGCTCGATTGTCGTCACTTTGTTCAACACAACATCATTCATCGAATACACTTCCTCTAGCTTTGATTTCTTTCAAGACGATGTCTCGTTGTTCGTTCAATTCGGCATACATCCGAAAGGCTTTCATCTGTTGTCGCGTAAATTCGTTCTGATCTTGAATCGATAATGGAACGCCCTCTGAGAAAATTTGCATGGCAAAGACGGTGTCGACTTCACGGATATCGATCAAGTCGACGTCTCGCCCGCATAGAAGCGCTAATTCGCTCGCCAAGGCAAAGCGATTATATGGTGAGAGTCGCTTCTGACCGAAGTATGCTAAATCGACATCACTATCCTCACGATCTGTTCCTTTGGCGAATGACCCGAACAACAAGATGAAATCCGCGTCTGTTTCACGTTGAAGCGTTTCAATGATCGTTTGTCTTACTTTTTCAGAAATCATACTCTCACCTCCTCATTTCATTATACGCTCTCGAGTATAAGCCTGAACATTTATTCAATCATAAAAAACGAACCATAATCGGGTAAAGAGCCGTATAGAGAATAACACGTAAAAAATGGAGGGATGATAATGAACACGCTTTACATGAAACAGAAAGTCTTCAGCTTGCGCGGACGGTTCACGATCAAGGACGCGGATGAAAACGATATGTATTTCGTCGAAGGGAGCTTTATGAAGCTGCCGAAGTCGTTCACCATCTCGGACAAGGATGGGCGCGAGATCACGACCATTACGAAAAAGACGTTCAGTTTCTTACCGAAGTTTTACGTCGACGTCGAGGGCGAAGAGACGATGACGATCTCAAAAGAGTTCACCTTCTTCAAACCGCGTTATACGATTGACGCAGCAGGGATTGAAATCGATGGCGACTGGTGGGATATGGACTTCGAGGTGACACAGAACGGGCAAGTCATCGGCAGCGTCCAGAAGAAATGGTTGTCATGGGGCGACACGTATGAGATTCAAGTGATCGACGAGACGATGGAGGACATGCTCATCTCAATCGTCGTTGCCATCGATTGTGTGAAATCAGATCAAGCGGCAGCGAGTGCGGCCACATAAAGGAGATTGAACGATGGAGTTTTGGGACGTCTATAACGTTGACCGAGAAAAGACAGGGCGGACGTGGCAGCGGGGCAATCGTCTCGAGAATGGCGATTACCATCTTGTCATCCACGTCTGTATCTTTAACAAGCAAGGACAGATGTTGATTCAACAGCGCCAGACGTTCAAAGACGGCTGGTCAAACATGTGGGACATCACGGTCGGCGGCAGTGCCACGGTCGGCGATACGAGTCAACAGGCGGCGATGCGCGAGCTTGAAGAAGAGATCGGTCTGACACTAGACTTAAAAGATACGCGACCACATTTGACGATCAACTTTGACGAAGGGTTCGACGACATCTATCTTGTCGAAATGGATGTCGATTTGAATAAGTTGACGCTTCAAGAATCAGAAGTGCAGGCGGTGCAGTGGGCGGATGAGGCGACCATCCTCGACATGATCCGATCAGGAGAATTCATCCCGTACCACGAACCGATGATTCCACTTTTGTTCGCGATGCGAGGCCAATGGGGAGGAATCAATCATGTGGCAGCAGTACACGTGGATCAATGAGCCGAAAGCAATAAATGTACGGGAGAGACTTACCTTCGAGACAGAAGCGGACACCGATTTTTGGCGCAATACCCACTACGGTTTCAACCGGATGACGGCGCACGTCCTGTTGACGGATGTGTCGACCGAACAGTTCACGTGTCGCGCGACTGTAGAGATGAAGCCGAGCCATACATACGAACAGGCTGGCATTTTGTTGTATGTGAATGACGACCATTGGCTCAAGACGTCGATCGAATACATTCAGGATTTTCAGTCACATTTTCAGATTGGACAGTGAGGAAAACCTAAGCATCGACCTGATTATGGGTTGGTGTTTTTTATGTGTCATTTTCATTTCACTTCAAGAAAATGGTTGAATCTAGGTAGGCGAAAAAATTATAATAGACATAACGAAAGCGCTTTCGGAAAACGCTTTCAATGTTCGTGCGTTGTTAGAGGAGAGGCAGGTACGACTGGAGTGTGTCTGCCTTCATTTATGTCAAAGGAGGAATTTTGATGAAGAAATGGGTAGCACTTGCTCTCGGTACCGGACTTGTCTTGTCAGCCGCACAAGGCGCATATGCCGAAAAGCCAGAGAAAAAAGACAATACGAAATGGAAGCTAGTCTGGGCGGATGAGTTCAGCAAGAAAGAGATCGACCAGGCAAAATGGAATTTCGATACGGGGAACTGGTTGAAAGATAACGACGGCAATCCGGTCGCACCGGGTTGGGGAAACAATGAGAAGCAATTTTATACGGACAAAAACGAAAACGCTTTCGTAAAAGACGGCAAGCTCGTCATCCGCGCCAAACGGGAACAAACGATGGATGAACTCGGGACGTATGACTTTACGTCGGCGAAGCTGACGACGAAAGGCAAGTTCAGTAAAACATACGGTCGCTATGAGATGCGGGCAAAACTACCGACAGGGAAAGGCTTGTGGCCGGCGTTTTGGATGTTGCCGGAACAAGACCGGTACGGTGCCTGGGCATCGTCTGGCGAAATCGACATCATGGAATCATGGGGCAGCCAGCCTGACAAAGTCGCTGGGACGATTCACTATGGCGAGAACTGGCCGAACAACAAATATACAGGCAAAGATTATCACTTTGAAGAAGGTGACGGCATCAATCAATGGCATACATATGCCGTCGAGTGGGAGCCTGGCGAGTTGCGCTGGTACGTTGATGGAGAGCTCTATCAGACGCAAAACGACTGGTACTCGAAAGGGTTGAACCAGGCGACGAAGTACAGCTACCCAGCGCCGTTTGACCAAAACTTCTACCTCGTGATGAACTTGGCCGTCGGCGGTTGGTTTGACGGGGATGTCGATGCGACGACACCGTTCCCGGCCGAGATGGAAGTCGATTACGTTCGTGTCTTCGATTTGAAAAACCGCGATTACCGTGAAGCAGTCGAACCAGTCTATACGGACGAAGAAATCGTATTGCCGGACGGAGCGAAACAACCGTCTGAAGACGGAAACCTCGTCTACGACCAAGATTACACGGAGCCGATCACGACCGTGACGAACGGTTCGCAAGCGCTCGATCCGACGTACTGGAACTATGTGGCCTTGCCAGACTTTGGCGGCGTCGGGACGGTTGATGTCATCGAACAAGCAGGCTCACACTTTGCCGACATCTCGATCACTCAAGCCGGCAGTCAGCCATATTCGCACCAATTGATTCAAAACGTCTCACTCGGTAAAGGCGGCCACTACAAAGTGACGTTCGACGCGAGTGCCGATTCGGCCCGTTCGATCGCCGTGAAAGTCGGCGGCGGACCAGACCGCGGCTACGCGAAATATTCGGATGAAGGTTCATTCGATTTGACGACAGACGTACAGACATATTCGATGACGTTTGATATGGCGGAAGACACGGATCTCGCGGCACGTCTCGAGTTCAATGTCGGACTCAGCACGGCCGGCGTTCAAATCGGGAACGTCCGTGTCGAACAGACCGAGCGTGCAGCGCTAGACCCGAACGCTACGAAACCAGCGCTCGGCGACGGGAACTTGGTCTACAACGGAACGTTTGACCAAGGCGCGATGGACCGCTTGACATACTGGCAGTTCGACCCGGGCGCAACGAAAGGGACGGCTACAGTTGACGAGAAGTTGCGTCACTTCAAGTTCGTGACGAACCCGAAAAAGGGCGAACCGGCAACGCTCGTCCAAAACGGGATTCAACTGACGGAAGGTCATGACTACGTGTTGCGCTTTAAAGCGAGAGCGGAACGCATCAAAGCACTTCAAGTCGGTTTGAATGGAGCGGACGGCAACGCGTATCTCCCGCTTCAAGACGTCGCGTTGACGCGCGAGTTTGAAACGATCGAGATCCCGTTCACGATGGGACAAGCGACAGACCTGTTGAGCCAGCTCCAGTTCGTGCTCGGCTCGGCGAAAGGCTCGATTGAGCTTGACGACGTCAAACTGTTCGATGTGACACCGATCGCGATCGACCCGTCTCCGCTGAAGAACGGATCGTTCACGGACGGGTTGACACATTGGGGCTCTTACGTGCACTTCGATGCGCAAGCCGCGGTTGAAGCGGTGAACGAAGCCGCTCAAATCTCGATCGGGCAAGAAGGACAGGAACCTTGGAGCGTCTTGCTTGAGCAAGGCGGTCTCGAACTGCACCAGGGACAGACGTATGTCGTCCGTTTCGATGCTTCTTCGACAGTCGCGCGCAACATGGAAGTGACGGTCGAGAACGCGGCGTACACACGTTACTTGAGCCAAATCGTTCAAGTCGGACCTGAGACGAAAACGTATGAGTTTGAGCTCACGATGGGTCAAACCGATATGACAGGATTGAAATTCTTGCTCGGACGCACGGACGGTTCGCCGCTCGGCGCGCACGATGTGAACATCGATAATGTCAGTGTGACAACGAAATAATGTAAACAAGGAGCGTCTCGACATTTTCGAGGCGCTCCTTTCGCGTGTCATTGAACGTTTTTTCGACTGATGAGCCGGGCCGTGCGCAACAAGGAAGGCAGGAGCGTCCGTCGTTGCCGGAACGCCAAGTAGCGGCCTTCCCACGTCGGTTTGAACTTGTTCTTAAATTGCCTTAACCCACTGAACGGATAAATGTAGCTGATGTTCTCGAAGATGTCCGCCGCGATCCGCTCGGGCCAGTAAGCGAACGTATGCTCACCGACCGATGCGAGTGGGGCGACTCCGAGCCCGACATCGGCATACTCATTCTCCCGCGCCCACTCGATTACGTGAAGAATCAGTACTTCGATTGAGCCGGGCGGGGCGTCACAACACGAGCGCATCAAGTCAATCGATACGGTACCATGCCCGCGGAGCAGCGTGATGAAGGCGACAATTTGCCCATCGACGTCCTTCAGCAGCGCCGTCGGATAATGGGATAGGGACTGCTCGTTGAAAAATCCGAGCGAGAAGCCTTTCTCACTGCGATTACCGATCCATTCTTCGGAAATATCTTTTAACGAGGTGATGATCGCCTCGTTCGGTCGCGTGATCACGTCCACGGTAAAGCCTTTTTTTATGAACTGGTTGTTTAGGGAGCGCATGTTCGCGCGCTTTTTACCTGTCAGTGAGAACGTATCGACATTGATCGTCGCCTCTTCGCCGAGCTTGAAAAACGTGAAGCCAGCGTCATGCAGGCGCGGCATCCAGTTCGGTGTGGCTTGATAGAACAACGGGACATAGCCGAGATGATCGGTCGCCTCAATGAACTGAATCAACAGCTCGGAGGCGGCACTCGTCTCACCTTGTATGTCTCCTAAAACGATTGCGTGATTACCAGATAACGCGAACAACAGGCAGGCGTTGTCATCAGGCCCATAATAGACGCGCTTGTCATTCATGTAAGCCAAATCAAACGTGTGTGATGTCGCATGCGTCGTCTGGAACCGTTCAAAGCGCATCGGTTCGAACGCCTCACCAAGACGGGGACGCTTCAGACGGTTAAACAAGACGAACAGGACACTCAATAGCAGGCCTGATATCATAACAGCACTCACGCTTAACAGGGCAGCTTGATCCGGTTCAAAGAAAATCGTGTCGCTTTGACTGAATGACTGGAGCAAAATCGCATGTGTCCCGACATATAGACTGACGTACAACACGTTTCGGAAGAAGCGGCTGATGGTCAGGATCGAGCGATACCGCGTGTGCTGGTTTCGGGTCAGCCAAACGAACAAGGCAAATCCGACCACGACCAACGCTTCGAACAAATTGAACCCGCGTGCGAATATACCAAGCGTCGCGAAGAAGAACGACACAGCCGTGATCCACAGCACCCGTTTCGTGCGGATATACATGCCGTAGGTGCTCACTAACGTCAGGAGTCCGGCAACGAACAGACAAAGCGTCCCGATCCATTGCATCCAAGGGGCTGTCACATAAAGCGGGGCCACACTCGGGAGCAGCGTTTGAAACCAGAGGACGAGACTCGTCATCAAAGCGATCAGACTGCCGGCGATCCGACCGGTCTTGGCGAGTGTCCGCAACACGGTGCGCCAGACGACCGTCCCGATTTCATACGATGAGCCGATGATCGGTTTGTATTCGATTTGTTTGACGACCTGGTCCCCGAAGGCGATCGCGGCTAAAAACAAACCAATCATGAACGGGACGATGAAGTAGACGAACCGATAGACGATCAAGGACGACAACACAATCTCTTGGTTGATGCCGAGCTGCGTCATCCCGACCAAATACAATAGATCAAATGAGCCGGCTCCGCCTGGGACGAGTGAAACGACCCCAACGATTGTGGCGACGATGAATACGCCCAGCATACTAGCAATCGGGGCGTCCCCGCCGAGGAGATACAAGGTGTACAAGGCGACGAGTCCTGCTGTCACCCATTCCGCGAATGATGTGGCGATGTAGCCGAGTAACGTCGACCAGCTCAAGTTCGATCGTTTGCGGGTCATATAGATGTAAAGTGGCAAGACGGCTAGCGTTGCCAGCAATATGGGCCAAATCCACTGCTTCGTCGATATCAGCGTTGTAGCCGGAAATAGGCCGGAGAGGACCCCGATCGACAGTAGAGACAGTCCGCTGATCAGCGTCGGTGTCATCCAACCGATAGCCCGGAGCAGTCGCAATGTATCCGTGTACGGACGATACAGCGAGGTCCTGAGTGCGATGCCGATGACGCCGCCGAACCCGAGCATGCCGTTCATCGAGTTGGTGATCCAAGCCGCACGAAGCAGCTTATGGACCGGGATATGAACGTTCAATGAGCGGAGTAAAAAGTAGTCGTATCCGGTCATCGTCAGGACAGCGAGCAAGCCAAGAAGGATCAAGCTGGATTGTTCGAATCCTGTCAGTTTTTCTAACGCCGAGAAGGCGGCTGCGAGCGATAAGTTTTGTAGTTCTTGCCCGCTCTGATAAAGAATCAAGCCAATCAATAGGAATGGAACCAACCATTTCAGCTGCTTCCAAGAAAGTCGTTTTTGCATCATGTCTTCTCCTTACGGCTACAAGCTTAGTGTTAGCATTATATGCTGTTTTGCATGTGAGGAATAGTGAATCCTGTAGTGTATACGACCCGAATTCGCACATCGATTCAAAAACATGAATAAGTCGCACATTGAGCCTAGTAAAAAAACATCAAACCCTCTATATTTGGTACACTAAAGGTGTCCTGTCTTGACGTCTTAATCGGCGTAGTGAACTAGGACGATTCCCGTCACCTTAGGAGACAATTTGGAGGATACTATGATTAAATTACTAGCCGACTCAACTTGCGATTTATCAGACGACATTTTAGCAAAATATGATATCGGTGTAGCTCCGCTCATCATCACGATGAACAATAAGTCGTATGAAGACCGCGTCGATATTCAGCCCGATGAGTTTTACGGAATGTTGGAAGCGCTACCGGAATTTCCGACGACGGCGATGCCGAGCCCGGCGACGTTTTTGAAGCTGATGGAAGATGCCGTCACGGCCGGCCATCACGAAATTTTATGTATCTGCATGTCGAGTGGGACGAGTGGTTCGTATCAATCGGCCGTGCTCGGCAAAGAATATTTTGAAGAGGCGCATCCGGATTCGACGGTGAAGATTCATATCGTCGATTCCCGTTCGATGAGCCACGGCAGCGGTTGGTTACTTATGAAGAGCGCACAGATGCGTGAAGCGGGTGCGACGTTCGAGGAACTCGTCGACTTCAATGAGGCGTATAAGATGAAAGTGAAACACTTCTTGTCGGTCGACGACTTGGATCATTTGATCAAGAGTGGCCGTATCTCGAACGCGAGCGCGATCATCGGCAAGCTGTTGATGGTCAAGCCGATCATGAGCATGAAGAACGGGAAAGGTGCCATCGTCGCCAAAGAACGCGGAACTCGGAAAGTGCTCAAGCACTACACGGACGAGTTCATTAAACGCTACGACAAAGACGTCACAAACTTCATCATCATCGGTTATACATCGGACCAGAAAATCGCTGAGAACTTGAAAGTGAAAATCCAAGCCGAATCGGACTTCGAAGGTGAGATTTATCTGATGCAGATGGGTGTCTCGGTCGGGACTCACGTCGGTCTAGGTGCGATCTCGATGTTCTTTGTGGAAAAGTGAAGCAGTGAAGCCGTCTCGTGATGAGACGGCTTTTTCTGTGGATAACGTTATCCACAGGCAGGGTCCGACCAGACGCGTTTGACTGAAAAAAAGTTATCCACAATTTCCAACTGATAGACGTCCGGATTACTAAGATTCCGCCACGTCTCGAAATCAAACTGGTTATCCACATGTTGTAACAAGAGCGCGAGCAGATTGCCGTGTGTCACGAGAATCGTCGGACCGTTTATTTGAGTGACGACGTCCAAAATCCGAGCAGTTGCGTCTAGGCCCGACTCAGCTTCGGGTAACTTGAACGAAGGGTCGTCGAACGAGTGGCGGAGTAGGTCGAACCAATCAGCCCGCGGTTCGAGCGAGAGGATGCGCTCACGAAGCTTCGGTTCCTGTTCAATCGTTAAGTTCCGCTCGTTAGCGACAGGTGTGATTGAAGCGACGGCCCGAGTGTAATCGCTCGAGATGATGCGCTCGATCGGGACGTCTTCGAAAAAATCGCGCAAGGCGATCGCCTGGATTTGACCGGCTTCCGTGAGCGGAGCGTCCGGCTCTTGACCGGTGGCCGAACAGTGACGGACGAGGTAGATGGTTGGCATAGTGGATTCTCCTTGATCATTTTGGGTGAGCGTATTTTACCAAATTGTTAATGTTGTTCTCATATCGTTGGCATCGGTCAGGTAGGCGACTTCTTTGAATTCACATGAGAGCGCATGGTCATAAAATGATTCAATCATTCGTTGATTTTTACAATAGATGTCGACGAACGTGCTGTCGACAATCAATAGGGCAAATTCGCAAGGGCTGTCGAGGAATGCCTCATACGTTTCGACATCCGTCACCGGTCCAGCTGGAAAAGCTTTTAGATTCAAAAAGATGAGATAGTGTTGGTCTTGGCTGATTAAATCGCCAAACGCTTCTCCATCCATCACAGTCGGTTCATGGAATAACAGCTCACTTAACTCGTCATCCCTTACCGTGTAAGATTCTTCACCGAGAATGAACCACATGTAACGGCTCAATTCGATTGGTTTCAGTATTTCTAATAAATAAGTCCCGTAGTTGTTCGGTATTTTAAAACTGACGCCTCGCCTCATGGTAATTTTCTCCCTTCACGATTAATGAGCCGAATTCTTCTTAAAAGTTTCATCTCTATTTTCACTACTTAACCCTTATCTTTCATCACAAAAGCGTTATAATCAGTATAACGATTACAAAGAAACGATCGGCGAATGGGGATTTACTGAATCGTTTCATACACAAATCCAGGGGAGAAGGATGGGGTTTTCATGAGCAGTGTCCAAAAGAGAACAGACGTCATTTTGATTGGTGCGGGAATTATGAGCGCGACGCTCGGGTCGCTCTTTAAAGAGCTCGTACCGGAGTGGGAAGTCAAAGTGTTCGAGAAGCTCGCAAGCGCAGGGGAAGAGAGCTCGAACGAGTGGAATAACGCAGGAACGGGGCATGCCGCCCTCTGCGAGTTGAACTATACGACCGAGAATTCGGACGGCACGCTCGACATCTCAAAAGCGATTAACGTCAACGAGCAGTTCCAAATCTCGCGCCAGTTTTGGGCGCATCTGGTGAACAAAGGATTGATCCAACAACCGGAAGACTTTATCCGCTCGATCCCACATATGAGCATGGTCCAAGGGGAGAAAGATATCAGCTTCTTGAAGAAACGTTTGGAAGCGCTAACAAATAATCCGTTGTTCGATGGTATGGTCTTATCGGACGATCCGGAGCAGTTGCGCGAATGGATGCCGATCGTCATGGAAGGTCGCACGATCGATGAGCCGATTGCCGCGACGAAAATTGACTCAGGGACGGACGTCAACTTTGGCGCGCTGACGCGGGTGCTGTTTGACCATTTGACGAATCATGATGTCGAGGTCAACTACAAGCATAGCGTCGAGGACGTGACACGGTTGCCAGACGGGCTATGGGAAGTGAAAGTGAAGGACATCGAGGCGAATACGATCGAGACGCATACGGCGCCGTTCCTCTTTATCGGCGGCGGTGGCGGCAGCTTGCCGTTGTTGCAAAAGACGGGTATCCCGGAGTCGAAGCATATCGGCGGATTCCCGGTGAGCGGGTTGTTCCTCGTCTGTAAAAACCGTGACGTCATCGAGCAGCACCACGCCAAAGTATACGGCAAGGCGAAAGTCGGCGCGCCGCCGATGTCGGTGCCGCATCTTGATACACGTTACATCGATGGACGGAAAGAGCTCTTGTTCGGACCGTTCGCCGGCTTTACGCCGAAGTTCTTGAAGACAGGCTCGAACCTCGACCTCATCCAATCGGTCAAACCGTACAACGTCGTGACGATGCTTGCGGCCGGGGCGAAAGAGATGCCGCTCACGAAATATTTGATCGAGCAAGTGCTCTTGTCGCACGACAAGCGGATGGACGAGCTCCGTGAGTTCATCCCGACCGCGAAAAACGAGGATTGGGAAATCGTCGCCGCTGGTCAGCGTGTGCAAGTCATCAAAGACACGCCAGCAGGCAAAGGCACGCTCCAATTCGGGACAGAAGTCGTCAGTGCGGAAGACGGTTCGGTCGCGGCGCTCCTCGGTGCGTCACCCGGTGCGTCGACTGCCGTCCACGTCATGTTGAAAGTGCTCGAGCAGTGCTTCCCTGAGCAGTTGCCGGAATGGGAGCCGAAGATCAAGGCGATGGTGCCATCGTACGGCGTCTCGCTCTCAGACCATCCTGAGCTGTTCAAGACGATCCACGAATCGACGGCAATGGCGCTCGGCTTGAAAGAAAAGGGTGTCGTGCACAATTGAATCGGTTGAAGCGAGAATGCGAAAATATTCTCGCTTTTTCTTTTGAATTGCAACATTAAAAACCATATATTGGTTATAAATAAAAGGTGAATACCATCATGTAGGAGGTAGAGGATGGATAAAATCAAGCTTACACAGTGGGAAAGAAAAAAGTATGGTGCTTATCTCGAACACCTGCGAAAATATCCGGACAGTTACGAGTATTGTGTCCTCCCTCATTACGAAGACTATATGGAGACGGCGAAGACGGAATGCGTCCAAATGGGTGATTGCTATGCTGTCCTGATGAAACAAGGGGATCATTATGTTTTGGTCGCCATATTGTTTGATGTCGAGTCGGAAGTCACAGAAATATTGGAGTGGCTAGATCATACAGAAGTCCGGTGCCTTACGCCAACAACGGAGACAGTGATCGTTCGAGACGCATCCGAGATCTTGGATGAAGTAAAGTTCAAAGGGCAGCCGCTTTTGCTGATTGAGAAAGGGACTCAAACATTTTTGATTGATCCAGAAGACTTGAACGAAGTGACGGAAGCTTATGACCAGTACAACAAGATTAACAATACAGGATTAGCTGAAGATGTGACTTTACAGACTGATTGAGAGGAGACCGGGGCATGTGTTCAGTTGAAGTGTTAAAAAGTTGGGTCGAACGTGCGCCCCATCCCTACTATTTCCGACCGTTCGTCAGTAAATCCCCGAGTTCAAAAGGCAACGTCTTCATCGTTGGCATCAATCCAGCGACGCCGATGCATAAGGACGACTTTGCAAGTGCTGAAGAGTATATCGATACATTTTGTCATCGAGAGCAGTTTTTGGAGCGCGTGAAGATGATTCGCCGTTCGCAAGGGAAGACGGACTTATCACGCACGCGGATCGGCTTGAATAAATTTGTCGAAGATTTAGAGCTGAGGGCGAATGGAGAAGTTGAAGTGATTGAGACGAATATGAACGCCTATCCGACGAGACGAGCGAAAGATTTGCTTAGCGTAAATCCTGACTTGATTCAGTATGGGAATCGAGTGTTCCGAGAATTGTTATTCACCTATCGACCGAAAGTAATTATTGTCCATAGCAAACAGGCACTCGGCGAACTGCTCGATTTGCTTGAAGAGGAGCACATGGTTCCACGTCAGACTTTCAATCGAAACCTTCGACTCTGCGACTGGATTGCAAAAGGCCCGATTCCATTTACATACCGTGACGGTGGAATCGGGACGGTGCTATGCTCGAAGCATTTTATGTACCACGGGAACTTAGGGATGAGCTTCCAACCGTTGAAGGAACAAGTGTTACAGGCGTTCAAACAATAAAAAAAGACCGCTTCATATAGAAGGGTCCAATCAAGTGGCGGCAACAGGTTCAGCGCTCAAATAAGCGGCAATCTGTTGATCGATGACTTCTTCCGACAAATGAAGCGCGAGTGAAAGTTCTTTCACAAGAATCGTTTTAGCGTTTTCTAAAATCTTACGATCCTGTTCATATAACTTTTTGTTCAACGAAACTGCTTCGGTTTGTCTCCGAGCAAGCGTGTTGATGACTTGAGCGATATCGTGACGGTTGCCCGAATGAACGACATGCAAGAATTCGCGGTTCCGGTTATTCGGATGGGGATTCCATTCGACACCAGGAGAGCGGAACGATTCGAGGATCTCTTTTGCTTCTTTAGCTTCCAAGAGTGTCAACATCATGACTTTGTCACTATCGACCGGAATACTGATCTGTAGCTTCTGCGCGTTGTTGATTGGATGGAGCGTATAGTACGACTTCGTCTCACCTGCGACCGTCATATCGGAAATTTCGTCAATGCGACAAACTCCGTGGGTCGAATAGATGATTAAATCATCAATTTTGAACAAATCGATCACCTCTTCCTAATATCCATTATAGAGGTAATTGATGTAAATTGTCAACCCGGTTGACATTGAAGGCCGCACAGACGGAAAAAACCTCTTCTTATGATGAGAAGAGATCACAGTTTCCAGTCGGTTTGGAGCAACGTCTGCAATTGATTAAACGCATCGTCGCCAAGTGTCGTGGCAATTTTTTGTTCGAGATCGGCTTTTAGCGCCTCGTTTTGTTCATAACAGCGGATACCGAGGTCGGTCAGCTGAATGCATTTGTCTTTTCGGCTCGTCGGGTGGTCGGTCACCGTGACGAGCTCTTTTGTCTTCAAGTTCTTGATCAGTTTATGGATCGCCTGGCGTGACACATGGACGTTCCGTGTCACTTCGGAGATGGTCGGATTCTTTCGGTAGATGCGGGCGAGGATGTACCATTCCGAGTTGGAGATGTAAATATCATGTTGTTCGTTCCATGCCCGTTCGCTAATGCGTCGGATTTGATCGTGGCGCTCACCGAGCAAATCCAAAAGGTGCGTTGGCGTAAGTTGTTCGTATGGAGTCAAATTGGTCACTCCTATTCTGTTTTGTCGTTCCTAACTATACAAAAGCGGATAGGGCGCGTCAATGCGCTAGTATCTCAAGTTCAACTGAACAGATGATCATGTCATACGATGACCCGGTTTAGACGCCAGTAAAAAAACGAGACCAAATGGCCTCGTTTTTTTACTGGCATTCTTTATTTTTGAAATCGATGACCATTCGTCCTTGAATTTTACCTTGTTCCATCTCTTCGAAAATATCTTGGACTTCGTGGAGGCAACGTTTCTGGACGACCGGTACGACTTTTCCTTCGGCCCCGAACTGGAAAGCCTCTTCTAAGTCTTTACGTGTACCGACGAGTGATCCGACGACTTCGATGCCATCGAGGACGAGACGTGGGATATTCAAATCCATTGTTTCAGACGGAAGTCCGACCGCGACAACTTTTCCACACGCTCTTACAGCGTCGACCGCAGAGTTGAAGGCTACTTTTGAAACGGCCGTGACGACCGCTGCATGTGCGCCCCCGAGTTGCTCTTGGATGATTTTGTCCGCAGCGCCCTCTGTCACTGGATTGATGATCATATCGGCGCCGCTGTCTTTAGCGAGTTTGAGTTTGTCGTCATTGATGTCGACTGCGACGACGTACGCATTGAACACGTGTTTGGCGTACTGAATTGCCAGGTTGCCAAGACCACCGCATCCGTAGATGACAACGATTTGACCTGGCTTCACGTCAGCCACTTTAATGGCTTTATACGTCGTGACACCGGCACACGTGATACTCGAAGCTTGTGCCGGATCGAGTCCGTCTGGTACTTTGACAGTGAAATCGGCCATTACGATACTTTGCTCGGCCATCCCGCCATCAACGCTATATCCAGCGTTTTGTACGTGGCGGCAGAACGTTTCGCGTCCGGTCGTACAGTACTCACAACGCCCGCAGGCATGATACATCCAGGCGATACTGACGCGGTCTCCGACTTTCAAACTCGTTACGTCGTCAGCAATTTTTGAAACGATCCCGATGCCTTCGTGTCCGAGTACGCGGCCTTGGACATCACCGAAATCTCCCGCGGCAACGTGTAGGTCCGTGTGACATACGCCACAATACTCGACGTCGACAAGCGCCTCTCCAGAATTTAGTGGGCGCAACTCCTTTTCAACCACTTCGATATTCGCTTTGTTAGATGAATTGACTACGACTGCTTTCACTTTATCCCACGCTCCCCATCCTAATTATAGGTAATTAAAGATATGTAATTACCAAACTGACAAGAAAAGAATAGCATAAAAAAGGGAATGAAAACGCTTAACTAACGGCGGAATCTTGTCGCTTTCATGAACTTTTTTCACATAATGATTTTGGGGAACAGGATAAGACAGAACACGAAAGGAGGATGAATCGTGCCGACACGAACCGACCTGTTTCAAGCCTATAAACAGAAAATCATTGAGCTTCCTGACATGGACGAAGCGACGTTGAAGAGCGAGACGTTCCTTCTTGAGGAAGACCCGAAGAAGCAATTGACCATTTATTATGCCCCGTTCGAATACATCAATCCGAACGCCAAAGTCGTCATTGCTGGCATCACACCGGGTCTCTATCAAATGCGACAGTCGTTCGAGGCGATCCGCGACTTGGCTGACGCTTCGGATGAAGCAGCGCTCCAGGCCGTCAAACAGCGCGGCAGCTTCTCAGGACCGATCCGCAAGAACTTGGTGACGATGCTCGACGACCTGGACTTGCATCACCATCTCCAGATCGAGTCGACGCTCGACTTGTTCGGTGAGGCGAACCATCTCGTGCAGAACACCGCTGTGTTGCCTTATCCGGTCTTTTACAAAGGAAAGAACTATAACGGTTCGAGTCCGGACATGTTAAGAACGGAGCTGTTCCGTTCATACGTCGAGGGCAGTTTCGCCGACGAGATGGCCGTCCTCGAAGATGCGCTCATTTTACCGATGGGTGTCAACGTGCGTCGGGCCGTCGAGACGCTCGTCGCCCGAGGGCTCATCGCACCAGAACGTGTCGTGAGCGGGTTTCCGCATCCGTCAGGCGGAAACGGACACCGACATCGTATCTTCGCTGAGAACCGTGATGCGATGCGGTCTCATATCGCCGACCATTTCAAGCGGCACCCGATTTAAATGCACAAAAGGCAGAAAGCGTGATCGCGCGTTCTGCCTTTTCGAATGTTACATATATAATACGTAAATCATCATAACCGAGACAACAAGGAAGAGGAGGCTCATGACTCCTCCGGCCTTCATATAGTCCGCGTTGCGGTAACCACCCGGTCCCATGATGAAGGCGTTGACTTGATGGGTCGGTAAAATGAACGAGTTCGAAGCCGATATCGCGACAAGTAGCGCGAGACCGATCGGATCGATGTTGAACGTATCGGCCATCATCAGAACGAGCGGGACGAGTAAGACGGTCGCTGCCACGTTTGACATGAAGAGTGAGAAGAACATCGTGATGATCCCGATGATGAATAGAATTGCGAGCGTGCTCCACCCGCCAACGAGATTGACGATGGCATCCGCCGTATAAGCGGCAGCGCCACTCTTTTCAAAGGCTATACCGAGCGGGATGAGCCCGGCTAGTAAGAACACGGTCTTCCAGTCAATGGCTGGGTAAATCTCATCTTTCGGGATGACACCGAGTAAAATCATCAGCAGGGCTCCCGTAAAGAAGCTGAGCGACAGTGGAAAGCCGAGAAAGACGAGACCGAGGGCGACGATGATTGAAAACAAGGCTGGCTTTTTCTTGTTCTGCTGTGGTGCGAGTTCGGGTGCTTTCACATCGCTTAAAATCGCGACTTCGCGACCGTTCCGCAAATTGATCAAATCTTTCCAACTGCCGTAGACGACGAGTTGCATGCCGGCTTCGAACGGGACGTTTTCCAGTTTTGTCTGCGCACCGTCGCTTCCGACGATGGCAAGCGGCTCAAGTCGGAAATTTTTCCTGAAGCCAATATCGCGGAGCGTCTTCCCGATGAACGGCGACGTTGGCGGGATGATGATCTCAGCGAACCCGCTCTCGTCTTCGTTTTCAAGAGAAGCGAAGTATTCGAGTTCAGGTTTGATGGTCAGTTCATAATCGGCCGCGAAGCGACTGATCGCCTCGTCCGTTCCGAGGATGGCGAGCGTCTGCCCGATGGCGAGGCGAGTCTTGCGCCAAGGGCCATAGACGTGGCTCTCACCTTCGCGAAGTGCGAGAATGTTGATCCCATACGTCGACCAAATATCGAGTTGTTCAATCGTTTGTCCGGCAAGGCGAGCGTTGACGTCGAGCTCATGGATGTCGGTCGTCAATTGATGCGTTTCCTCCATGAAAGAAGCGCTCGTCGTCTGCGTTTCCCCGGACGCTTTCGGCAAGACGAGGCCGCCCGCGAAGTAGAAGTAGAGGATGCCGGTCGCGAGCAAAACGAGACCGATTGGTGTGACAGCGAACAAGTTTAAAGCGTCAAACCCGGACTCGGTCAACAAGTCGTTCAAGATGATGAGCGGGCCCGAAGCGACCATCGTCAGTGTGCCCCCGAGAATGGCGGCGAACCCCATCGGCATGATCAGCTTGGAAGCCGGGATGTTGGCATTTTTACTGATCCGCTTCAAGGCCGGTAAAAATAAGGCGGCCGCACCGATGTTTTGCATGAACGCCGAGATGAGTCCTACGGTTGTCGATGTCGTTGCCATAACGTTCTTTTCTTTGACCCCGACTCGTTTCGTGATAAATTCTGCGACGACGGTCATGATGCCGGAACGTTCGACACCGTAACCGATCAACATAACCCCGATGACAGAAATGACAGCGTTTGACGCGAATCCAGAAAATGCCTCATTAGCCGTGATGACCCCGGTCCATGGCAAGATGACCATGATCAAGACGGCGACGAGGTCGGTCCGGAGTTTATCGGTGACGAATAAGACGATCGCTAGCGCCAAGACAGCGAAGGTCAATAATATTTCGGTAGTCATTCATATACCCCCTATGGTATTTATTAATTTTATTATAAGTGTCTAGAAGGCGGAAAGTGAAGTAAAACGTACTTCAAGCTCAGACCGAACCATTATGACGAGCCGCCTCAACTGACAATCGTCCTTTAGTTCGCTAAAATGGAGAACGGTTATCATTCCACTTTTCCAGTATGAAAGAAAGGGACGGTCTATGATCACGTTAACGAATGTAAGCAAACAGTTTGGTCGTGACGAGGCGGTCCGTGACGTCTCGCTTCAGATTGAACGAGGCGAGGTATACGGTATCATCGGTGCGAGCGGTGCCGGCAAGTCGACGCTGCTGCGCCTGATGAACTTGCTCGAGACGCCGGACGCAGGGACGGTCACGGTCGATGGGAACGAACTGACGAGTCTATCGAGCCGGCAACTCCGCGAACAGCGACACGTCATCGGGATGATCTTTCAACAGTTCAACCTCGTCGGCAACAAGACGGTATATGACAACGTGGTCGCCCCGCTCAAACTGGCCGGGCGACCAAAAGCGCAGCACGAGGAACGGGTGCTCGAATGCCTCCGCTTCGTCGGGCTCGAGTCGTTCAAGGACAAGTACCCGGCCCAGCTGAGTGGCGGGCAAAAGCAACGCGTCGCCATCGCCCGGGCGCTCGCGAACGAACCGCACGTCTTGTTGTGTGACGAGCCGACTTCGTCGCTCGACCCGAACACGACGGCCGAGATCCTCGGCGTGCTGAAGTCGATCAACGAGGCGCTCGGTGTCACGATCGTCATCGTCACCCACGAGATGGACGTCATCAAGCAAGTGTGTGACCGCGTGACCGTCATGGCGGATGGATCGGTGTATGAGACGCTCGGTCTCGTCCCGCGTGGTGTCCCGGAAATCGACAACAATCCGGCCTGGTTCGTCAACAAGTTGCGAAAGGTGGGTGAGCCGGATGCCTGACGTGCTCGTTCAATATCAGACCGAGATTTGGCGCTCGATCGGTGAGACGTTCATCATGGTCGGCGTCTCGATCCTCGCCGCCGTCCTCGTCGGCTTACCGCTCGGGACGTGGCTCTACTTGTCCCGGAAAGGGCAGTTGCTCGAGAATCGGGCCGTCTTCTCGGTGCTCAACTTGGTCGTCAACATCGTCCGCTCGTTCCCGTTCCTGCTCCTCGTCGTGTTTTTGATTCCATTTACGCGGCTCATCATCGGAACGGCGCTCGGGACGGCGGCAGCGACCGTGCCACTCGCGATCATCGCCATCGCCCACTACTCTCGTCTCGTCGAGCAGTCGCTCCTAGACGTCCCGCGTGGCGTCGTCGAGGCGGCCGTATCGATGGGGGCGTCGATCAAAGACGTCATCTTCAAGTTTCTATACGTCGAGGCCCGGTCCGGACTCGTCCTCGGGCTGACGACGTCGATCATCAGCTTCATCTCGTACTCGACCATCATGGGGGTGGTCGGGGGCGGCGGCATCGGCGACTTCGCCATCCGCTACGGCTATCAACAGTTCAAGACGGAGCTGATGCTGTATATGATCTTCATCATGCTCGTCTTCGTCCAGCTGATCCAGTTCACCGGTACGACGGTGGCCCGGGTCATCGACAAACGCTAATCATCTATAGAAAGAAGGAAAATCAATGAAAAAATTAATGGCACTCTTCGCCTCACTTACCCTCGTCCTCGCGGCGTGTGGAACTGACAACGAAACAACGACGGAAGCACCGACGAACGAGCCGCAGACGCTCAAAGTCGCCTCGCTCATCCCACCGATGACCGACATGCTCGAGATCGCAAAAGACCAGCTCGCAGAAGACAACATCGAACTCGAAATCGTCGTCCTCGGCGACAACGTGCAACCGAACACGGCGCTCGCGGCGAAAGAAGTCGATGCGAACTTCTTCCAGCACGTCCCGTACATGGAAGAGTTCAACCGCAGCAATGACGCCAACCTCGTCCCGATCGAACCGATCTATTTCGCCAACTACGGCGTCTACTCGAAAGAGTACGACAACATCGACGACATCCCAGAAGGCGCGACGATCGCGATCGCGAACGACGTCTCGAACATCGACCGCTCACTCTCGCTCCTCGCGCAACACGACGTGATCAAGCTCGGGGAGAAGAATGGCTCGTATTACACGCAAGCGGACATTACGGATAACCCGAAAAACCTTAAGTTTGAAGAAGTCGACCTTCTCATGCTCGCGCGTGCCTATGACGACGTCGACGCGGTCCTCATGACGCCGGCGTACGCGGCACCGCTCAACCTTACACCGAAGAGCGACGCGCTCTTGACGGAAGGGGTCGAGAACGACTTCGCCATCACGCTCGTCGCCCGTGAAGACAATAAGGACGATGAAGCGATCCAGAAACTCGGTGAAGCGCTCACGAGCGACGAAGTCCGTGCGTTCTTAGAAGAGAATTACGACGAAACGGCGATCCCGGCGTTTTAATTAATTTTGCGCTCAAAGTGAAATGTGTTGTTCAAATGAATCAATGACTTGTTGCGCCACGCGTATATAGTCTTGTTCCAACTGAGCTGATTCGTAAGAGAACCAAATACCGTCTTCATATGGAGAATGACTGCCTAGTCTTCGTCGCGCGTCGACGTCGACATCGTGGGCGGTCATTTTTTGTGGGCTGATTTGTTCTCCCCAAGGTGTCAGAAAAACAGTGGCTGGAGCTTGAGCCAACACGACAGTGAACGAGCCACCATGACGATTGAATTGAAAGGTGACTAAATCCATTTGGTCTGATTGAACGCGCCGAAAGTGAGGAAACGAGCCTTTGAATTGATGCGACCGTAAATAAGGAACTACCTCTCGTTTCAGGATGACAATCATGTTTTTTCGTTGTTGTGATAGCATAAGATTCTCCTTTGAGTGGTTTAGTTCGAATATATAGAAAAACAGGATTGAGCGCACGCTCAATCCTGTTTTGTTAAAACTCTTCATACTCTCTCGGGTCTTGGTTGTCGATGCGGCCATCGGGTTTCGTCAACGCATTGATGGTCTCCATCTCGTACTCGGTCAACTCGAAGTTGAAGACGTCGAGATTTTCTTGTTGGTGCAGCTCGCTCGACGAACGCGGGAGCGGGATGACGCCAAGCTGGATGTGCCAACGCAGGATGACTTGCGACACCGTCTTACCTTTTTGGTTGGCGAGCTCGGTGATCGTCTCGTCATGGATGACGGTCCGGGCCCGGCTGAGCGGGCTCCACGCCTCAGTGATGATGCCGCGCTCTTTGTCGGCTTGACGTTGCTCGACTTGGGAGAAGTAGGGATGGAGCTCGATTTGGTTGATGACTGGTGTCTCGCCCGTCTCTTCGATCAAGCGGTCGAGATGCTCGGGCATAAAGTTCGAGACGCCGATCGAGCGGATCCATCCGTTCTTTTTCGCTTGGATGAGCGCGCGCCATGCCTCGACGTATTTATCTTGCTTCGGATTCGGCCAGTGGAGTAAAAATAAGTCCCAATAGTCGAGGTTGGCCCGATAGAGCGACTCTTGAATCATATTGAGGGCCTCGTCATAGTCGAAATACTGGCCGCGCAGTTTCGACGTCAAAAACAACTGCTCACGCGGGATACCGGACTGGCGGACTGATTCCCCGAGCGCGCCTTCGTTGTCGTAGCGAATCGCTGAATCGATGAGACGATAGTCGTTACGGATCGCGCTCGTGATGGCGTCGACACCGGTCTCGCCTCGTAAGAAGACGGTACCGAGTCCGATAGCTGGAATCTCGTAACCGTCGTGTAGTTTGATGGTCGGAATGTTCATAAAATGCCTCCTCCGTGGAAATACGTTCTCTTCTCGGCTATTCCACTTTCCTGGGGAATGAAACGTTTGAATGCGAGATGAGTATTTCAATTAAGGACGAAACGCTTTATAACATCCTTCAATCAAATCGATGAGACAGACGACGACGACGGTCAGTACTATGCTCCATACACCCCATTGTGTGAGTGTCGTGAGAGCGACGCTGGTTCGTTCGGCTAGTAGAGCGAGAGCTTCCGATGAAATGAGCTCTGGTTGCAGCAGAATCAGTGCCGTCACTCCAATCCATAGAACGTTCAAGGCCACATTCCATAGGGCGAGCGGTTTCGTCCAATAACGGGCAACCCATTTATAAACTCCGATTCCGATGTCAAAGACGGCTAGCGCAATTACGAACGGGAAAAATCGATCCAATATTTCCGGGTTAATGAGGGGGAATGTCTCTCCATCAATTGATAAGCGGATCCATTGATCAGTGTTCACATAGAGCATCATCAAGACAACGACCATAACAAAATCAAATACGATTGAACTGAGGGGAATGAACTTTGTACGTGGTTTTACGTTCTTTAATTTTTCTGGTGACCATTTCGATAAAGGGACATCTCCTTCTGGGGAAGCCCGCTCGATTATAAAGAAGACAAGCGTAATCCAGAAGAAAGTCTGAATCACGACTTCGAAGATTGCGGAGCTGATTTGAACCAGTCCTTGGACGATGAATTGTACCCATGATGATTCAACATTCGCATCAGCAAGATAAGCGATAGTTGCGAGAATAATCGAGAGTGTGATAGCAATTGGCAAGACGGTCTTCAAAATACTCACATAGCCTGGGAATAGGGCTGGACCAATTAAATGGAGCGGGCGATTGGCATACCGTGCGGCCAGTATGTTCGGGTCACCTAACTGACGGAGGGCCTCCAAGAGAGCTTTCTCGGACGGATCGTCTCCCGTCATATCATCAATCGTGGACTCGAGTTCAAGCGCAACATCTTCTCGCATCGACTCAGGGATTCGAGACGTCACTTCTGCAATATACACATCACGAAGGTTCATGGTCGTTTCCTCCTTCTATCAAACGGTTTAATGTGAGCGACATCTTATTCCATTCCGCATACAACTCCTGCAACATATCCGTTCCCTCTGCGCTAAGGACGTAATATTTGCGAGGCCGGCTCTCAGTCGTATCCCACGAGCTTGTCACGAGCCCTTGCTTTTCAAGCCGCCTTAAGAGCGGATAGAGCGTGCTTTGATCGATGCTGACATCGGCATCGAGAAGCGCCTGAACGAGTGAATACCCGTACTGTGGTGTCTTCAGTTGACTCAAGACTGCAATCGTCAAGGTGCCTCGTCGTAACTCGGTCATCAATGAGGCTTTTACATCAGACATCTCTTTGCCTCCTTCGATTCTTTTTATACTGTATATTATACACTATAGTGTGATGTACAACAATTATGAATAAAAGTATTAGGAAACCGGAATTCAGTTGCCTATTTTCCTGTTTTTGGGATAATTGGAGTGAGGTGATTGGGATGAAATGGTGGTGGGCGCTCGGTTTGGCAGTGACGGTGACGTTACTTTACGTGAATGACGCGTGGTACGGAGGTGCGGCGACATTTGGTGTGCCAATCGGTTGGATGATTTCAATATTGATTTTAGTGAAGCTCACGTATCCGAGACGTAAAGTATGGTCCGCATTTGTGAGTGTGTTTTTAGTCGGCACTACGACCGTACTTTCGATTCCGACTTACTCGGTCGCTGCCGCGGAAAAAGAATTGTTCACAACGCATGGGAGTGTCACTTATACGGAAAGTGTGCGAACGAGCGGGGACGAATGGAATCCGTTCGTCCCAACTGTCGCGTATGTATTTGAAACGGAGACGGGGGAGTCGATCCTGTTCATCCCGGACTCAGGGAAGTCGTTTGAACTATAAAAAAACTCGTCCTCACGCGGAGGACGAGTTTTTTTCAGCTTGTTGACTAACACAAGCAGATTCGCTCATCCTTCCGGCGACTTCGTTCGTCAGCAGCCTGACTATTTTTATAAAAATAGCCTTGACTGATGGGGGCAGGTAGAGAATAATACATATGTTGATAATGATTATCATTATCTATGAAAAGAAGCGGAAAGGAATTGACGTGCGACTCATTCAAGCAAAATCAAATTTAATTAAATTTACGTATTGGATACTTTTTGGCTTATGTTCAATCGTGATTGTGTCAAGTTACTCAATTACAGTCGGGGCAGCCACAATCCCTATCTCTGCTATTCAAGACGCCATTTTTCATTATGATTCATCTAATGCCCAACACGTTGTGATTTGGGATTTGCGTTTGCCAAGAGTGTTTGCGGCTATACTCGTTGGAGCATCCTTTGCCGTAGCTGGAGCCATCATGCAAGGAGTGACACGAAATAGCTTAGCGGATCCGGGTATTCTTGGGATTAACGCAGGCGCTGCATTCGCATTGGCGATTTCATTCGTATTTTTCCCGAACATCTCGTTTACGCTGTTAATGTTTATTACGTTCATCGGAGCTGTAATAAGTATGGGCTTAACGTTCGGTGTGACGAGCTTATACGGTCAAGTTACCGCACTGCGTCTCGTGTTGGCTGGTTCGGCAGTCTCGGCTTTATTTTTTGCTTTAAGTGAAGCAGTCACCATCTATTTTAAAGTGTCGCAAGATGTGGCGTTTTGGTATGCCGGAGGACTCATCGGCGTTTCGTTCGAACAATTAAAAGTCGTGGCACCATGGATTGTCGTCATGTTGATGTTTGCGGTTCTATTCAGTCGCAAAGTTACGACGTTAAGTCTTGGTGAAGATGTGGCGATTGGTCTAGGAGAAGACGTTAGGAAATCAAAATTTATGCTAGCTTTAGTCGTCCTACTGTTAGCTGGTGCCTCGGTCTCGATGGTCGGTCCGATCGGCTTTATCGGTTTAGTAGTTCCTCATATGGTTCGTGGGATTGTCGGGGTTGACTATCGATATATCATTCCATGTTCTGCTGTATACGGTGCTTTGTTATTGCTTATCTCTGACCTGTTGGCCCGAACCATCAATCCCCCTTATGAAATCCCAGTGGGTGCAATTTTAGCTTTGATTGGGGTCCCGTTCTTCCTACACATCGCGCGAAAAGCGAGGCGTGAACTATGAGAAAGCCATATATTGTTTGGACCGGTATGCTCATTGTGAGTTGGTGGATAGTTGCACTGTATAGCATCAATTCAGGGTTCATATCCCTTACTCCACAAGAAGTGTTAGACACCCTCTTCGGTCAAGGGACAAGTCAACAGACAATGATCTTGTTCGATTTGAGGTTGCCGCGAATTTTCTTGGCTTCATTCATCGGCTTCGGACTTGCTATTTCAGGGGCTACTTTACAAGCGACGATGCGAAACAGCTTAGCTGAACCAGGTATATTAGGCATCAATGGCGGAGCAGGGCTATTCGTCGTATTATTCGTCACTTTGTTGCCGACCACTTCAAACGAGTGGATTCAAGCGGTCAGCTTACCGGTGGTCGCGCTAATCGGTGGGGTGCTAACCGCCTTCATCATTTATGTGTTAGCTTACAATCGGAACGAAGGAACACCGCCGATTCGGTTAATTCTAGTTGGAATCGGTGTGGCGTCTGGAATGAGTGCGTTAATGATCGTATTGACACTTGCGTTGAATCCTTTTCAGTACCAATTCACAAAACTTTGGTTGGCCGGCAGTATTTGGGGTGCTTCTTGGGAAAAAGTTGCTTCACTGCTCCCTTGGCTCTTGATCGGTGGAGGGCTCTTAATGTACCGCAGCCGCTATTTAGATGTGTTGACGTTTAAAGAAGACATGGCTGTCGGCTTAGGGGTGAAAGTGGAACAGACCCGGCTGTGGTTGAGCTGGATTGCGGTAGCGGTTGCTAGCGCTTGTGTGGCCGTCGGTGGCGGCATTAGCTTTGTCGGTTTGATCGCACCTCACTTGACGAAGCAACTGATCGGGACAAAGCATCGGTATGTTATTCCGATTTCAGGTCTAGTGGGAGCACTGCTCGTTTTGACAGCTGACACAATCGGACGCCTTATTTTACAGCCTAGTGAGATACCGGCGGGAATTGTTATCGCAATCATCGGAGCCCCTTACTTTTTACATTTGCTCGCTAAAAAAATATAAACAGAAAGCAGGATGAGATATGAAACATTTATGGCTTGCCACAATGGCGGCACTCCTTTTAGTGATCGGTGTTGGATGTGCCCAGTCAGAGACTGAGACGAAAACAGCGACGACTGAAAAACGAACGATTGAACATGCCGGAGGGACGACAGAACTTTCATCAGATGTTGAGAAGGTAGTCGTTCTTGTCCCTGGATGGGAAGATTATTTGTTGTCACTCGGCATTACGCCGGTCGGTGTCACGAATGGTTTTGAGCAAATTGGCGATGGGGTCTTGCCTTATCTACAAGAAGATTTGAAAGATGCCCAGCGTGTCGGTGACCCATATCAAGGGAATTTTGAAGCGATTATGGCGACAGAACCAGACGTTATCATCGGGGATGTCTGGTTGAAAGAATCTTATGACCAATTGAACGCGATTGCGCCGACCATATTGATTGGTTCGGAAGAGGGAGACGTGGACCCGAAAGAGTGGGAGACGAACTTTTTGAAAGTAGCAGAAGTGTTCGGTAAAGAAACAGAAGCGGAAAATATCATCCAACAGACAAATGATCGTGCGGAAGAGTTATCTGCGCAATTTGAAACTGAACTAGGGGATGAAAAAGTTGCATTCCTTCGCGTGCGCCCGAAAGATCGAGGTCTTAACATTTATGCGAAAACAGATCATCCGTTGAACACGTTGATGTATGAGAATCTGAAATTAAATGCCGCGAACATGGTACCAGCAGATGGCGGATCGAGTGAATTATCTTTCGAAAAAGTGCCTGAAATTGACGCTGACCATTTATTTTTCCAAGTCGACAATAACGGGAAAGCTCATATGGAAGAGATTAAAAACAGTAACCTTTGGCAATCCGTCCCGGCCGTGCAAGAAAATCAAGTTCATCCTGACGACTATTGGGTATACATGGCCTGGGGACCTAAAGGACGAAATGTGATCATGGATCAACTTGAAGGACATCTACTGAAATAAGCCGCACAGAAAGGAGGAGTCATGATGACTGATGAAATGCATCGCTATTTAAAAGACGAATATGGAATTGTGATCGATTCGACGTCATCACCAGACTTTGCTTACAATGAGTTGCTGACGGATGCAAGTGTGGTCTCTTCCCTTCTACGGCATCAACAAGAGCAAATGGAAAACTGTCATCCGGTCGTGGCAGGGACACTGTTTGCCAAACGCTATTCGGTTTTGTTCATGGGGTTACTCGACGCATTTAACCGATTCGATTGTCTAGTAATTCCACGTCTTAATAGCGGCGGGATTCGGTGCATCGAGGATGGTTGTATGGAATTTGTTATTCATAAATATGACGTGTTTTCGTCTCAAAACGGACACGACACGAACGAAGCCTGGGTTCGCTGGCTTACTAGTCACCTTACTCCTTTGCTAACAAAAGTTTCAGACGAAACAAAAGCAAAATTGTCTCACATGTATAGCCTGATTTCACATAATCTATTTCAAATCGATTTACAGATGGAGCAATCAGAGCCTGAACATGCAGACGAATATCGTCAGAACCTGCATACGCTGATTGATGACGGAGTGAAAAGCGCGAATCCGTTGAATATGACGTTCAAGCTAATCGATAATGGAACTGAGAGCTATTATGTGCGCAAAAATTGTTGCTTGGCGTACTTGAAACAAAATCGTGATCGTTCCTCATGTTGCGGAACGTGTCCGTTGTTGCATAATTAATTTGTTGAAACCGCTCGTGCGTTGCCGAGCGGTTTTGAATGCATTCATTTTTTTGGGATAACATGAGTGAGATGATTGAGATAAAGCTTTGGTGTGCCGATCGGTTGGATGATTTCGATATTGATTTTAGTGAAGCTCACGTATCCGAGACGTAAAGTATGGTCCGCATTTGTGAGTGTGTTTTTAGTCGGCGCTACAATCGTACTTTCGATTCCGACTTACTCGGTCGCTGCCGCGGAACAAGAACTGTTCACAACGTACGGGAGTGTCACTTATACGGAAAGTGTGCGAACGAACGGGGACGAATGGAATCCGTTCACCCCAACTGTCGCTTATGTATTTGAAACGGAAACGGGGGAGTCGATCCTGTTCATCCCGGATACTGGGAAGTCGTTTGAACTATAAAAAAAACTCGTCCCCACGTGGAGGACGAGTTTTTCGTTAGTTGCGGATCATGTAATCGAAAGCACCGAGTGCGGCTGTCGCACCAGAGCCCATCGAGATGATGATCTGTTTGTAGGCACTGTTCGTGCAGTCGCCTGCAGCGAACACGCCTGAGATGTTCGTCGAACCATGATGGTCGACGATAACCTCTCCGAAGTTGTTGCGTTCGACCGTATCGAGCCAGTCCGTGTTCGGGACGAGGCCGATCTGGACGAAGACGCCTTCAAGTTCGACGTGATGCGTTTCGTTCGTCTCACGAGACATGTACGAGATCCCGTTCACTTTGTCCGTACCTGTGATTTCAGTCGTCTGGGCGTTCGTGACGACGGTCACGTTCGGTAGACTGTGAAGACGGTTTTGAAGTACTTGGTCGGCCTTCAGTTCAGGTGCGAACTCGAGTACCGTGACGTGCTTGACGATGCCGGCGAGGTCGATGGCCGCTTCAATTCCAGAGTTACCGCCGCCGATGACCGCGACACGCTTGCCTTCGAAGAGTGGACCGTCACAGTGTGGGCAGTAGGCGACACCTTTGTTTTTAAACTCGGCTTCGCCTGGGACGTTGACGTTGCGCCAGCGTGCCCCTGTCGACAAGATGACACTCTTACTCTTCAGGATCGCGCCGTTTTCAAGTTCGACTTCGACGAGGTCTTTCTTCTCAAGGCGCTTCGCACGTTGCAGATTCATGACGTCGACGCCATATGCTTTCACATGTTCCTCTAAGCTCGCGACGAGTTTTGGACCTTCCGTGTACGACGTGCCGATGAAGTTCTCGATGCCCATCGTGTCCATCACTTGACCACCGAAGCGTTCAGCGACGATGCCGGTACGGATACCTTTACGAGCCGCGTAAACGGCCGCGCTTGCACCAGCCGGACCACCACCGATGACGAGGACGTCATACGCCTCTTTGTCTTCGAACGCCGAAGCGTCAGGACCTGTGCCGAGTTTCGCCAAGATCTCTTCGAGTGACATCCGTCCGTTACCGAACGCTTCTCCGTTCAAGAAGACGGTCGGGACGGCCATGATTTCTTTCGCTTCGACTTCTGCCTTGAACGCGCCGCCGTCGATCATCGTGTGTGAGATGTTCGGGTTGAGCACGCTCATGACGTTAAGTGCTTGGACGACGTCCGGACAGTTATGGCAGCTGAGGCTGATGTACGACTCGAAGTGGTACGTCCCTTGGATGTTTTGGATTTGCTTGATCGCATCTGCGTCTACTTTCGGCGCTCGGCCGCTCACTTGGAGCAACGCGAGGACGAGTGACGTGAACTCATGACCGAGCGGGATCCCGGCGAAGACGATGCCCGTCTCTTCAGACGGACGGTTCACGCTGAAGCTCGGTGTGCGTTCGAGCGTGACGTTTTCGACGGAGATACGTGACGACATGCTTGCGAGCTCGTTGACGAGTTCGAGCATCTCTTTAGAGACCGCGTCATCACCAGCGCTCACACGGAGGACGACGTCGCCCTCCATGAGCTGCAAGTATTGATCTAGTTGTTGTTTAATATCTGCTTCTAACATGGAATCCGCTCCTTACAACTTGCCAACGAGATCGAGGCTTGGACGAAGTGTCGCTGAGCCTTCTTCCCATTTCGCTGGGCAAACTTCGCCTGGGTTGTTGCGGACGTATTGTGCTGCTTTGACTTTGTTTACGAGCGTGCTCGCGTCACGGCCGATGCCGCCTGCGTTGATTTCAACAGTTTGGATGACGCCGTCTGGGTCGATGATGAACGTACCGCGGTCAGCAAGGCCATCTTCTTCGTTCAAGACGTCAAAGTTGCGTGAGATCGTGTGTGACGGGTCGCCGATCATGATGTATTCGATCTTGCCGATTTTCTCTGACGTTTCGTGCCAAGCTTTATGTGTGAAGTGTGTGTCTGTAGACACTGAGTAGACTTCGACGCCGAGGTCTTTCAATGTCGCGTATTCGTTTTGAAGGTCTTCAAGTTCAGTCGGGCAGACGAATGTGAAGTCAGCCGGGTAGAAGCAAACGACGCTCCATTGACCTTTAAGGTTGTTGTCTGATACTTCGAGGAATTCTCCTGTTTGGAACGCTTGTGCTGTGAATGGTAAGATTTCTTTGCCGATTAATGACATGGGGTATGTCCTCCTTGGGTTTTTACTCTAGCGGAATTGTATCTCTACTAGAATAATTATAATGTAATACTAATTTCATATAACTAGGCGAAATTGTCAAGACGTATGCATGCTGCCTAAAAGGTTGATCTATCAACGTTAAATGGAAAAAAGGCTTGATAAAGGCAAAGAAAGCGATTACAAATCAAATGTGCTTTTGTTTTCAATCATGTATCCTGATAAAGTTATTATCAGGGTCGAGAGTTCGATTTGAATGAAGAGAAGCATCTCATTCTCGCCATGAGGCATATCATTATCAATTACTAACAGAGAAGAGTGAATCAATTGAAATATAGAATCCATTCACATCGATTTGGAGAAACCATTCTAAAAAATGATGCGGCATTCACTGAAATCTGGTCAGAAATTCATGACATCATCCAGTCGATCAGTGATGATGCAATCATCAAGAAATTCGAGGAGAAGTACGCGAGCAAGAACAAAAGTCTATCCAAGGCCTTGAATGAGCTGTTCAAATCAGAGTTTTTAAAAAGGGGATGGGCGAGTGAGAGTCCGATATTTCAAGACCGTGACTATTCCGAGAATGTGTGGCGCCTCGATTTTGCCAAAGACAATATTTCGCTAGAGGTCGGATTCAACCATTCGGGTACGATTGCCTGGAATCTGTTGAAACCGGTCATTGCAAGCGAGCTGAACCATGTAGAAAAAGCAATCCAAACAAGGATTGGCGTGATCATCTGCGCGACGCAGCGACTTCAGCGTGCAGGGAATTTCGACAACGCCATCGGGACGTTTGAGAAATACGTCCACCATTTGAAGCCATTGAACACGCAACTAACTGTACCGATCGTCATCATCGGACTCGAGGCGCCTGAGACGTTTAGGATTGTTGAGTACTTGAACGAAAATGGCGAAAAAAGAGGCCGTGTAGAGGAATTCTACACGAACCTGATTGTCGATGATGCGACAGAGACCTATGATGAACCATTGTTTGACGAGGATTTAGACTGATGCGTTTGAAGCATCAACCACTTCGTCTATGTCGATTGTTTTTGGCCATATCGACGAAATGAGTGATGGTATATATCACGTGATTAAAATCTTCATTGACCTGGTGCTCCCAAAACCGGAGGATAATCCAACCTTCTTCTACATAATGTCGTGTGACGTCAGCATCTCGCTCGATGTTACGTCCAATCTTTTGGCGCCAGAATTCGGTGTTCGTCTTCGGCAGTTTGAAGTGAAGGGGACAGCCATGCCAATAACAAGAGTCCAGAAAGACGACGACGTGTAGGCCGGGGAATGAGATGTCAGGTGTCCCATAAAGCTTCCGATTGTTCTTTCGGTATCGATATCCAGCAGCCCAAAGTGCCTTCCGGACTTTCACTTCCATCTTCGTGTCCTTGCCACGGTTCCCGCTCATCGTCTTGAAGACGGCTGGACTCGAAGCCTTCGGTACGTTTCTGGCCATTCCCCCCACCTCCTTCTATTAAGAAGATTCCACTTGAGGGAGGGGAATACTCATGTTAAGCGTCCAGAATCTGCTGGATATAGTTTCTATCCAACCAAAATGATTGTTTTGTGATCCATTGACCATCTGGGAGTCTAACTTTATCTTTTCCATTGAGAGCTTTTGAGCGGACGTGTGCCACACGATTGAATTTTGGACCGGGAAGATTGTTTTTGACGCCTCGTTTCATTGGCGTCAACTGAACTCCTGCTTGAACGATATTTTTTGTCTCGAGCCACATCGACTTCAATTCTCTATCAACGGTCTCGAGCGGCATGTTCCATAAGCGTATCCCTTCAAATCGAGGGATACGTTTTTGTTTAGACACGTACTCTTCATCGTATCGGAAGACGAGGAGAAGATACTTCTGTTCAGCGAACGTGTCGTACAGGGCGGACTCTTCCCACTCATCTCGATGCAAGTCATCGAAATCGACCTTCCCGAACGACATATGTTCTCGTATAGATCTGTTGGGCTCACGACCGACCGTCTTGAACTTTATTCCGGCTTTCGCAAACTCTTCAATACTAGATAGGTCGGTTCCTCTCACGCCTAATAGTCGAGCCATCACTCTTGGGATCATCGCCTTGTTTCCTGGGTTATACCGGATGCCGGTTTCTTCACATAGTTCGAGCACTGTCTTCCCGTAATGAGGGGATAGTCGGGCCTCGAGGAGCTGCTCGAGGGACATCTCTTTCAGCTCACCATGTGAGGCGATCGATTCCATCAGCTCCGGGGTCAGGTACTGCCGGACTAGTCCAGACATATAGGATGCCTTGAGCGAGAAGGCTCGCGGTTTTGCGGGTTGTTCTGAGAACGGTTGGCTACGGACGACCGAGCCGTTCGCCCCTTTCGTGCAGGCTGACAAGTACATCGTATCTGCCTCGGAAATTAAATGGGCCTCTCCACGTTTGATTTTTGCGACAATCGTCTCCCAGTCCTGTCGCATCACATCTAAATCTTCTTCGGAGAACTCGTTCAAGAACGCCTTATAGATACGGTAGTCGTCAATCGGAATATCTGGCTCGTATTGATAAAGCATGATGAGCATGCTCGTTGCTTTCGATAGGAAGCTCGACGTCTCGAACGAATATCCGTGCTCGTTATGATAATCAATCATGTTCAAAACAAGCCGTTCTTTTGATGAATATGTACCATTCTTATTTTTCTTGAAAGGTGTGACCTTCAACTCGATACCGAGCTCTTCGAAGTCAGGCCGTGCATCCGAGTTGATTGGGTATCCGAAGTGGCTCTCCTCGATGATATGTCCGAGGGCGCCTTTCGACCGAACGTTCTTGATGCGTCCGGTCGTGTCGATTTCGCCGAAAGTCTTCCCCTCGGCCTCTCTCGCTTTATCCATAAGCTCTTGTATCGTTTCGTAGCGCAAAAAAAAGACCTCCTGAAATTTACATTTATAACCATTATAGCGTATCGGTTGATCGATTTCACCGTTCGTGATACACTAATTCCATTGAGTAAATATAAAAAATAGAGTAAATTTAAGATAGAAAATACGAAAGGGTGTTCCCATTGATTAAAGTAGTTGAGTTATTTGCCGGTGTAGGAGGTTTCCGCATCGCACTTGAAGGGATTAAAGACGTGAATGCCGAGCCTACATCTGACAAATTCGATGTGGTTTGGGGCAATCAATGGGAACCGGCGACGAAGAGTCAACCGGCCTTCGATTGCTACGCCGAACGTTTCAAAGGACGAGGCATGCATATGAACGAGGATATCGCCTTGTCTTGGATGGAGGCCGGCCCACACCATCTGTTGGTCGGTGGCTTCCCGTGCCAGGACTATAGCGTGTCGCGCAGCTTGAAGAACGAGCAAGGACTCCAAGGGAAGAAAGGCGTCCTGTTCTGGGAAATCATGAACATCATCGAGCAGGAGAAACCGCCTTATGTTCTATTGGAGAACGTGGATCGACTCATGAAATCTCCGGCCAAACAACGTGGTCGTGACTTCAGTGTCATGCTTCGGGCTTTCGCTGACCAAGGTTATACGGTCGAGTGGCGCGTCATCAATGCGGCCGATTATGGATTCGCGCAACGTCGTCGCCGCATCTTCATCTTCGCTACACGGGAAGATTTGAATCACTCGGAACGAGCAAGGAAAGCGAACCCGGAAGAATGGTTACTCGAGTCAGGATTCTTTGCACCTGCTTTCCATGTGCACGAACTGACGAGCGAGAAGCATCCGGGAGCAGATTTCCAACTGCCGGAAGATATCGTCGAGATTTCCGATACGTTCTCGGCAACATATCGCAACGCGGGAATTATGACCGGTGGTAGAGTGACGACGCTTGAGACGCTACCGAAACGAGAGACGCCTAAAACGCTCGGAGAAGTCGTAAAAGAGGTCTATGAACAGTTCGGGCCTGCACCGGAACAGTATTATTTGGACACCGAGACGATTAAAAAATCGGGTCGGAATGAGCAGGAAGAGCTTGCTTACTTGAAAGGACCGAAGAAGATCGAGCGGACCTCGGCGAGCGGGCACGTCTACATCTATGCTGAAGGTGGCATGTCTTATCCGGACTCGCTCGACCTTCCTGGACGAACGATGTTGACGAGCGAAGGGACTTGCAACCGTTCGAGCCATGTCATCGAGGACCCACAGACGAAGAAGCTTCGTTACTTGCGCCCTGAGGAGTGTGAGGGGCTAAACGGATTCCCTTATGGATGGACGGAGACGATGACCGATCGCAAACGTTACTTCACGATGGGGAACGCACTCGTCGTCGGATTGATTGAACGGATGGGCCACCGGATTGCGGAGGTTCATGAACAAGAGGACGATCAAAACATCTTGCAGGAAGCAATTCAGATGCAGTTGTTAGGAACCTATAATAATTTACGCTAATAGAAATGCGTCGACCATGCGAATGGAGGCGCATTTCTTTATTTTTTGCTTAAAGTTGAACGAAAACAAATCAAGCATCTCATCTAAAAACGGGAATACAACTCATGTAGCCACGTCCATATTCATTTTCATTATGAAAGAAGGCAACGGTCATGAGAGATGTCCAGACAGATGAATATTGGTCCCGTCCTTCTATTGACTTAATCCAAGCACTCGACTCATCAACTCACGGTCTCAGTTCTACTGAGGCCAAGCGTCGTCAAGTCGAATTTGGATTAAATGCGCTCGCCAAAGAACGCCGTTTTACCCGGCTTGCGCTATTGCTTGGACAATTTAAAAGTCCGATCATTCTCATTCTGCTCGGAGCGACGCTCATCTCGGCACTAACGGGTGACTATATCGATGCGGGCATCATTCTAACAATCATCTTGGCGAGTGCCGTCCTCAGTTATTTTCAAGAATTTCATGCGAGCAAAGCGGTTGAAGAATTGCGTGACAAAGTGAAAGTCCACGTCTTAGTTTGGCGTGATGGCAACTTGATTGACGTGCCTGCCATTGAATTAGTACCCAGGCGACGTCGTCGAACTGTCGGCAGGGAGCTTGGTGCCGGCTGATGGGATTCTTCTGACGAGCGAGCATTGTTTCGTCAATCAGTCGATGCTGACCGGGGAGTCGGGTGCGGTCAAAAAACAAGTCGGCGTGACGGCGCCTGACCAGTCGTTAGAACAACGCTTCAACTGCGTCTATATGGGAACAAGTGTCCAAAGCGGGAACGCGGCGATGCTCGTCGTTCACACGGGACGGACGACCGAATACGGTGAAATCGCGAAGCGGTTGACGCTCCGCCCTCCGGAGACGGAGTTCGAACGAGGAATCCGTCATTTCGGTTATCTGTTGACGCGCATCATGCTCGTGCTGACACTTGTCGTCTTCGCTATCAACGTTTGGTTCGAGCGGGATGTCATCGACTCGCTCTTGTTTGCTGTGGCGCTTGCGGTCGGTATCACACCGCAACTTCTCAGTGCCATCATCAGTATCACACTATCCCAAGGGTCACGAGCAATGGCGCAAGAAGGGGTCATCGTTCGCAAATTGACCGCCATCGAGAACTTTGGGGGCATGGACGTACTATGTACGGACAAGACGGGGACGCTGACGGAAGGACAAATTCGAATCGACGATGCAGTCGATTCGAGTGGGGTCTCCTCGGACGAGGTGTTCCGAGCCACCTATTTGAACGCCACGCTCCAGACGGGAATGAAGAACGACTTAGACGATATGATTCGCCGCCACCGCCAGATCGACGTGGCGGCAGTGACGCGTCTCGGGGAAGTCCCGTTCGACTTCATGCGAGAGCGCTTGAGCGTTATCGTGCAAGACGGGCAGGACGTTCGCATGCTGGCGAAAGGTGCCTTCCATAGTGTGCTCGATACGTGTGACCATGTATGGAAGCACGCGACGAGCCACCCGCTCGACTCGTTCGCGCGAATGGAGCTAGAAGTTCAATTTGAAAACTGGAGCGCCCAGGGCATCCGGGTGCTCGGGGTTGCGGAAAAACGAGTGACGATTCGTGACGAGTACAGTGTCGACGATGAGACCGGTATGACGTTCATCGGTTTCTTGCTCATATTCGACCATCCGAAAGCTGATGTCGCCGAAACGATCCGTCAACTTGTCTCACACGGTGTCGACCTCCGGATCATCACAGGCGATAACGCTTCGATCGCACTTCACACCGCTGAAGCCGTCGGTCTGCAAGTCACCGGTGTCCTGACCGGGAAAGACTTGGTTCGAATGTCGGACGAGGCATTGTGGCAAAAAATCGAGACGACGACACTCTTTGCCGAGGTCGACCCGAACCAAAAAGAACGGATTATTTTGGCGCTCAAGAAAAACGGGCACGTCGTCGGGTACATGGGTGACGGAATCAATGACGTACCGGCGCTCCATGCGGCCGACGTCAGTCTGACGGTCGAGAATGCGGTCGATATCGCCAAAGAGTCGGCTGATTTGGTACTCGTTCGAAAGAGCCTGCGCGTCTTGCTGCGCGGTATCGTCCTCGGCCGGACGACGTTTGCGAACACGCTCAAATACATTATGGTGACGACGAGCGCCAACTTCGGGAACATGTTCAGCATGGCCGGGGCCTCGTTGTTCTTACCGTTTTTGCCGCTGTTACCGAAACAGATTCTCATGATCAACTTCTTGAGCGACTTCCCGGCCCTGGCCATTTCACAAGATAGAGTCGACACCGAGGATGTGCGTGTGCCCAGACGATGGGATTTGAAAGAAGTGCGGCGCTTCATGATCGTCTTCGGACTCGTCAGTTCCTTATTCGACTACACGGTGTTTTTAGTGTTGATCGTCTTATTCAATGCGAACGAGTCCGTGTTTCAAAGCGGTTGGTTCGTCTTCTCGATTTTGACCGAGCTGCTCATCTTGATGATCATGCGGACACGCCGGATTCTGTATCACAGTCGTCCGGCTCCGATCCTCTTATTCGCGTCGATCCTTGTCGGTGCGGTCGCGATTGTCGTGCCTTATTTGCCGAACGCGTCGTTGCTCGGCCTCTATCCGTTACCGTTCCCGATTCTATTCACGTTACTCGGGCTGCTGGTCGGCTATGTCTTGCTCAACGAAGCGGTGAAACGCTGGTTTTATCGGAAAACATAAAAAGGCAGAGGTCGCCCTCTGCCTTGATTCATCATTCTGCCATTAACGCACATACTGCATTCGAATACGCTACCGGGTCTTCAAGTGGCAATCCTTCGATGAGGAGTGCTTGCTGGTAAAGAAGATCGGTATATTGTTTCGCTTTCGCCTCGTCTTCCGTATAGACGCGTTGCAACGTTTGGAAGATGGCGTGGTCGGCGTTCACTTCGAGCACTTTTTCTGCTTTCATGCCGCCGCCGTTCGGCATCGTGTTCATGATCTTCTCCATCTCGATCGAGACGTCACCTGCGACCGTCAAGCAGACCGGGTGCGACTTGAGACGAGTTGACGCGCGCACTTCTTTGACGCGATCGCCGAGCTCGGTCTTCATGAAGGCGAACAAGTCTTTATTGTCTTCATTGAGCGAATTCGCCGCCTCATCGTCGAGACCGAGGTCACCGCTCGCGACCGACTTGAACTCTTTGTCTTCATATGACTGGAGCACTTTGATAGCGAACTCGTCGATCTCTTCCGTGAGGTAGAGGATCTCGAAGCCTTCTTCTTTCAAACGTTCCGTTTGCGGAAGAAGGTCGATACGATGGATCGATTCGCCCGTCGCGTAATAGATGTACTTTTGGTCCTCTTTCATGCGCTCGACGTATTCTTTCAGCGAGACGAGCTTTTTCTCGTTCGACGAGTGGAAGAGGAGCAAGTCCTTCAACTCATCCTTCGCGGCGCCGAACTGGTCGTAGACGCCGAACTTGATTTGGCGGCCGAACGCGTCGAAGAACTTCTCATAGTCCTCGCGCTCATTCTGAAGCATCTTCTCGAGCATGCCTTTAATTTTCGACTTGACGTTCTTAGCGATGACGCGCAGTTGGCGGTCCTGCTGCAACATCTCCCGGGAAATGTTGAGCGATAGGTCTTCTGAGTCGACCATCCCTTTGACGAAACCGAAGTAGTCCGGCAATAAGTCAGGCGATTTCTCCATGATCAAGACGCCGTTCGAGTAGAGCTCGAGCCCTTTCTCGAACTCTTTCGTGTAGTAGTCGTACGGGACCGTCGATGGGATATAGAGGATCGACTGATAGCGGATCGAACCGTCGACGTTCAAGTGGAGATGTTTGAGCGGCTCGTCGAAACCGTAGCGCTTCTCGTGGTAGAACGCCGTGTAGTCCTCGTCCGTCAGTTCGTTCTTCCGCTTGCGCCAAATCGGGACCATACTGTTGATCGTCTCTTCTTCGACGTAGTCCTCGAATTCTTCCGAGTCGTCTTTTGGACGGTGTTTCGTCACGTCGAGCTTGATCGGGTAGCGGATGAAGTCCGAATGCTTCTTGATGAGCGAGCGGATCTCATATTCCTCTAAGAACGAAGAATACGTATCGTCTTCGGTGTCGGCTTTCAAGTGTAAGACGATTTCTGTTCCGATCTCTTGTTTAGACGTCGGCTCGATCGTATAGCCATCGATGCCGTCTGACTCCCAAAGATATCCTTGGTCACTATCGACTGAACGGGTCCGGACCGTCACACGGTCGGCGACCATGAACGCGGAGTAGAAACCGACGCCGAATTGACCGATCAGGCTGTGGTCTTCTTCCATCTTCGTCGCCTGCTTCATTGCGAGCGAACCGCTCTTGGCGATGATCCCGAGGTTCGATTCGAGTTCGTCTTCCGTCATCCCGATCCCGGTGTCACGGATTGTGACGGTGCGTGCGTCTTTGTCGAGTTCGACTTTGACGAAATAGTCGTCCTTGTTGAAGTCGATCGCCTCGTCCGAGAGGGCGCGGTAATACATCTTGTCGATGGCGTCACTCGCGTTCGAGATGAGCTCACGCAGGAAGATGTCCTTATGTGTATAGATTGAGTGGACCATCAACTCTAAAATTCGTTTCGATTCGGCTTGAAACTGTTTCTTTGTCATGACCGTTCTCCTTTGTCGTTCGATTTTGGCACTCTTTACATAAGAGTGCTAACACTCTTCATTATCCTAATTTTTGGAGAGATGTCAAGGTAGATGAAAACAAAAGATTGACGACGAAGCATCATTCGAGTATTGTTGAGTACATGCGATGAGCTGGTCTATGTAAGACGGCGGACATTCCTTCGGGAGCACGTTGTGGAGCGTGGTTCGACGCGGTAGACTTTTCGAGAGCACCTCTTTAGAGAGGTGCTCATTTTTTTTGCCTAAACATCAAGCCCCTTCAATTGCGAAGGGGCTTTTGTCATGCCCGCACGTAAGCGAGCAGCATCTCTTTCAAGACGCGCTGTTGGATCGTCGGGTCGATATCTTTCTCTAAATAGCTGATGTGCGACTTCAAGATGATGTTGTTGCCGAACGTGCCGAACGCGTTGATGACGGTGATGACCGTCTCTTTCACGTCGATATCGTGACGGAACGACCCGTCCGTCCGCCCGTCTTGGATGAGCGGCTCGAGCGTCGCCATGATTTGGCGCTGCAGTTCGATATAGCCGTCGATTCCAGGGAGCGGGGAGGCGACGAACGAGGCGTAGCTCTCGAACGCCTCGCGGAATCGGGAGTGGCTCGTCTGACGCAGCTGTTGCCCAAGCAAATAATCGAGTATTGCTTCTAGTCTTGAATAAGCGTCTCCAGGATGCGCCGTCAATTCCTTGAAGACATGCAGCGTCGGTGTCAAGTTATGGATGGCGGCCGCGACGATCAGTTGATCTTTTTTCGGGAAATAGCGGAACAGCGTTGCCACCCCGATGTTTGCAGCGTCGGCGATGTCCTGCATTTGGACGCGCTCAAACCCGTCTTTCAAAAAAAGTGTCTCAGCTTGATCGATGATGTGATTCAAGCGCTCTTCTTTATTTTGTTGTCGTTTGTTCATCTAATCACCTCTTTGTTGTCTCGTCATTATAACGTGTTCAGGCAGTTTCGTTGAGAATCAAATGTGCCTCGTCTATTATTATGATAGTTAGACTATCATATTTTAAGAATGGAGAGAATTTAATGCGGTTAAAGGGGAAAGTTGCGGTCATCACAGGTGCAGGCAGTGGTATGGGAGAAGCGACGGCGAAATTGTTCGCAAAAGAAGGGGCGACGGTCGTCGCGACCGATATCAATCTTGAAGCAGTAGCGAACGTCGTCGAGTCGATTCGAGCGCAGGACGGGGAGGCGCTTGCGATTCGCCATGACGTAACATCACGTACGGATTGGGAGAAGGTTTACGCAGAAGTCCAAGCAACGTGCGGCAAGCTCGACATTCTCGTCAACAACGCTGGCATCGCGCTCGCTAAACCATTTTTACAGCAGACAGAAGACGACTGGGCGCGGACGTATCGCATCAACATCGATGGCGTCATGCTCGGAACACAATATGCGATCCCGCTCATGGAGAAAAATTACGGCGGCTCGATCGTCAACATCTCATCAATTTCGGCGTTGACCGGTATGGCCGGAGCAGGAGCGTATACGGCATCGAAAGGTGCGGTCCGCTCGCTCACGAAAGCAGCAGCCGTCGATTACGGCAAACATAACATTCGCGTCAACTCGGTCCACCCGGGCTATATCGTCACGCCGATGAGCGCGCCGCATATGGAGCATCCGGACTATAAACAGCATTTCTTGAATCAAGTCGCCTTGCCGAACTTAGGGACGGCGCATGAGGTGGCGGCAGCCGTCTTGTTCCTCGCGTCAGACGAGGCGAACCATATCACCGGCATCGAGCTCCCGGTCGATGGGGGCGTCACGGCTAAATAAAAGTAGGGTCTCATCTGAGGCCCTACTTTTTCGCTACTCCAAAATCCCGACAAGTTCCATGACGAGCAGGACGAACAATCCTGAACCGAGGACGGCCGCGAAGAAGACGAGGACGGCGTACTCTTTTTGTTTCAAGATGGCCCACCAGCCGGTCACGAACGCCCCGAGTCCGAGTACGAAGAACGTGGTCATGTAGCTGAGCCGAAGCATGTGTGCGGCGTTGTCGCTCCAAAGCGTTGACGTGAACGTCGTGTCGAAGTTGTCGAGCAACAAGAACGGCACGTACATGGCGAGGAACAAGCAAATGAGAATGATCGACCACTTGCCGACCGAGGTGCGGGGGAACAAGGCGCCATTCATGACGATTCACCTCTTTTCCGTTACAAAATCATCTGTATAGAACTATTCCCGTTTTGGTGAACGTTTGACTATTTTTCGCCTAAACGACATGAGATCGTCGGAACTAGAGAAACGATTGTCTTTCTCTATGAACGCTTACAAGCCCAGACAAAAGCGTCTGGGCTTGTTTCAGTACCATTCTTTCGGTTCGTAATTCAATTCGCGGAACAACTGCTCGCGCTCTTTTTTCGATAAGTCGCGCCATTGTCCGGGCGGGAGCTTGCCGAGCGTGATGTTCATGACGCGCACGCGTTGAAGGCGGTATACCTCGTAACCGAGCGTCTCACACATACGGCGGATCTGGCGGTTCAGTCCTTGCGTGAGCGTGATGTTGAAGTCGAACTTCGACAGCGGATGAACTTTACACGGTAACGTCTTCTGGCCGAGGATTTTGACGCCCGCTTCCATCTGTTCGACGAACTCTGGTGTGATCGGCTTGTCGACCGAGACGATGTATTCCTTCTCGTGCTCGCCCTCGGCGCGAAGAATTTCGTTGACGATATCGCCGTCGTTCGTCATCAAGATGAGCCCTTCTGAGTCTTTATCGAGCCGTCCGATGTTGAAGATGCGGAGCGGGTGGTTGACGAGGTCGACGAGGTTGCCTTTGACTTTCTTCTCCGTCGTGCTCGTGACGCCGACCGGCTTGTGAACAGCGATGTAGACGTTGTTGCGGGCGACGCGGGCGGCCGAACCGTTGACGAGTACTTCGTCACCTGGGTTTACTTGGTCCCCGATTTTCGCTTTCTTCCCGTTGATCGTGACCCGTCCTTCTTCGACGAGACGATCGGCTTGGCGGCGGGACGCCTTGCCGGATTCACTAATAAATTTGTTAATACGCATGGTTACACGTCCTTATGAAATGATACTTCACTATACCGCATTTAGAGGGGGGATCACAATTACTGTCCGCTAGGAGGAAGGACGCGGGTGATGCTGCCCCAAAAGTTGAACTCGTTGAAGTCGATATAACGGATATTCTGTGAGCGATTGTCGAGCACCTCGAGCAAGACGACATCCGGGAAGCCGGGCTTTTTAAAGATCATATAGCCGATTCCCGTGACGGAATGATTTTTATAAAATCCGTTCGCCATGTTCAAAATGAACGGTCGACCGGCGGCCAGTTCCCGTTCGAACGTCGACCACTTCCATAAATAGCGGGAACTCCCGTGCCCAGCATAGCCATAACGGGACCAGAGTTTTGTGATGATCGCACTGATTCGTGTCGGCGGTGTCCCTTTCTCGTCTTTGAACTGATGGGCGAGGGCGATCTCGCGCGCGTCTTGTTGGAGTTGAAACACGTCGTCAGGGATGTTGGGATAGCCGTGGTCATGGTAATAACGGAAAATGGCCGTCATCGATGTGAGGGTACAATTATTCTTCCCACCGTTGAACGCTTTTTGAAGCAACGCCGGGACCCCGTCGACCCGTTGCTTAGATTTCACCGTCCAATGTCCATGATAGCGGTCGTTCACATACGCTTCCGGGTCGATGATGCCGGCATAGCTTTTTTTCGCAATCTCGAGCTGTCCGGCGTAATGATGTTCCATGGCGCACCCCTCCCTTTTCTCTATTATACAAACAACGCCTCTTCTCAGGGAAATATGAGAAGAGGCGTTCTGTCGTCAAAATACCAAGTGGGCGATCCCGACGACGATCGGGAGCGTGATGAACGTCCGGAGCAAGAAGATGAGGACGAGGTCGAAGAATGAAATCGGAAGTTTCGACCCGAGGAGCAGTCCCCCGACTTCCGACATGAAGATGAGCTGCGTGACCGATACAGTGGCGATGATGAACCGTGTCATCTCGCTCTCGATACCGCTGCCGAGCACGGCTGGCAAGAACATGTCGGCGAAACCGACGACCATCGTCTGAGCGGCGGCTTCCGCCTCCGGCACTTGCAACAGCATCAGAATCGGTTCGAACGGTTTGCCGAGAATCGTAAATAGCGGCGTGTACTCAGCAGTGATGAGCGCGATCGTCCCGACGGCCATGACGATCGGCAAAATACCGAGCCACATGTCGAGCACGTTTTGGAAACCGTCTTTCAACGTGGCGACGAAGCTCTTGCTTGAGCGTGACTTGAGCAACGCTTGACGGAGTGCCCATTTCGGCATCGAGACGTTGGCCGGTACCGGCTCTTCCGGTTTCAACTCGGTCTCTTCATATGGGGTGTCGGCTTTTTTCGACAACGGATAAATTCGTGGCATGATGAGTGCTGCGACGATACCTGACACGACGATGGCGCCGTAATATTGTAAGAAGTAAGCATCGAGCTCCATATACGACAAGATGACGATTGTGAACGTGATCGAGACGACCGAGAACGTCGTGGCGATGACGGCGGCCTCCCGTTTCGTGTAGTAGCCGTTCTCATATTGTTTCGTCGTCAACAGAATCCCGATCGTCGCGTCACCGACCCAAGATGCGAGCGAGTCGAGCGAGGCCCGGCCCGGCAGTTTGAAGAGCGGGCGCATCACTTTGATGAGCATCGTCCCGACGAACTCGAGCAGGCCGAAGTTCAATAGGAGCGGCAGCAACATGCCGGCAAATAAGAACGTCGCGAACAAAATCGGGATCAAATCATACAGCAACAGGCCACCCGTGAACTCGGAGGTGATCATCTCCGGCCCGATCACGAGCAGCGTCATCACCCCGGCAATCAGACCGACGACCCGCATCCCGAACCAGAACGGCGTGACGTTGAACAGTGAATTGAAGTGTGGCCGCTCAAGGACGAACGCCGGTTTGGCCATGTACGTCCAAAGCGAACCGAGCACGGAAATGCCCATCATGATGACGGCGAGTGTCGGAACGACATCACCGATCAAACCGATCAACTGGTTTGACAAGAGAGCGACCGGGATGGTGAATCCGTCATCGGTCGGGATCGGCACGATGAAAAACATGAGACCGATTAAAGAAGGAATCAAAAATTTCAAAAAGTCGTTGGTCGTGAACGATGTCCCGTCTTGGCCAGGCTTGTTTGGTGTCTGATTCATGTTAGTTACCCCATTTCCCCGAAATAGTAGTTGGCGCATATCACCCGCATGTCCCCATCATGCGTTTCGTGATTTGCTATGAAGGAATCGCATCTTCTCGTTCATTATAAAGAAGGGGTTACGTGCCTAGCAACAATCCGTTGTAATTTTCTGAAAAAAGACAGCGTCACGATGAGCGGACTATTCGTATTGTCAAGTCGACTTTAGTATGATGACGGCGAGTCTTACAAAATCGAGATGTTCAACATATATACTATAAGGAGTGGATGATAACGATGAGATTAAGCGTCCTCGATCAAGCGCCGGTGACGTCCGGCCATACGTCAGAACATGCATTACAGAGCGCCGTCGAACTCGCCCAAGTGGCAGAAGAGTTAGGGTATTACCGGATGTGGATGGCTGAACACCACGGTGGCATGTCGTTCGCGAGTTCGGCCCCGGAAGTCATCGCGGCCTATATCGCTGCGAAGACGGAACGAATTCGTCTGGGGTCGGGCGGCATCATGATGATGCACTATTCGCCGCTCAAGATGGCCGAAGTGTTCAAGACGCTGAGCGCACTCGCACCAGGTCGAATCGACTTTGGGGTCGGCCGGGCCCCGGGTGGCGACGCCAACGCCATCTACGCGATGTCGCAAGGACAGAAGCCGATGATGGACGGACTATATGAGAAATTGCAGACGACACTCCAACTGATCAACGATGAGACGCCGGAAGAACGGTGGTACAAAACGACGCCGGCCGCACCGACCGGGGTGACGCTTCCTGAGGCTTGGCTGCTCGGGTCAAGCGGCAACAGCGCCGTCCAAGCCGGCCGCATGGGCGTCGGCTACTCGTTCGCCCAATTTTTTAACGGGGAACTGAGCAAAGACACGCTCGACACGTACCGGCATCACTTCACACCGTCAGCGTTCATGGAGAAGCCTGAAATCAATGTCACGTATCTCGTGACGACGGCCGAAACGGAGGAAGAGGCGGAATATTTGGCGCGTCCGTCCGACTTGTCACGCCTATTCCTGATGAGAGGGCAGCTGCGTCAACTGCTCAGCCCGGAAGCGGCCAACGATTACCCGCTCACCGAAGTCGACAAGATCCACATCGCCAACAACCGGGCCATCCATCTCGTCGGGACGCCAAAACAGATTGCGGTGCAATTGCAGGACGAGTCCGTGCAGTATGGCTTTGACGAGGCGATGATTTGCAGTATCCAACATACACAAGCACAGCGATTGAACGTCTACCGTCTGCTCGCGAAAGAACTCCTCTAACGAAACGCTCCTTCTCATATTGAACTGCTCCCCGTCAAGTAGACAGGGTAAATAATGAAAACCAGCCTAGGCGGCTTGAGCCCTGTATTCGACAGGGCTCAAGCCGTTTAGTCGTTTCTGGAGACGATCATGGTTGTAGAACGATAT